>JAUNJS010000316.1:3920-4152 GCA_030533125.1 Eubacteriales bacterium
ACAAGGAATAAATCGAAGTCGCAGCGGGCTGCTTCAGGATTATTTGACACAGCGGCTGCGGAAACAGGCGGTGCGGAATTCACAGGAAGTTACTGAACGGGATACAAGAATCTGTCACGAAAATCACGAAAATAAATAAGTCCCGCGCATTATCTGTACGCGGCGACGCATAAGTACAAGATTTGCCACGAAAATCACGAAAACAAACGAGTCCCGCGCGTTATCTGTACGC
>JAUNJS010000053.1 GCA_030533125.1 Eubacteriales bacterium
CATGGCTGTATGGTGGAGAGGCAGTCCGAACCCCGAAAGGGGGACCCGCCGTAAGACGGGGAGTAGGAAGCACGCGACTTCAGTCGTGTGAGGCTTCACAGAAAGGAGAAAAATGACCGAAAAGAAAGTTCTGGTGCTTCTTCCCCTGCAGGAAGAAGACAAAGCGTATTTTGAGTCCCGGATCCGCGGCGCGGCGCAGCCGTGTTCCTTTTTTTTCCGCAGTGAGGGAGAAGTGACCGATGAAGAAATCGCGTCTTCCCACGTCGTCATCGGAAAGCTTCCTGTCGGCAGGATCCGGGATGCGGCCTGTCTGGAGTGGCTGCAGCTGCCGAGCGCGGGTGTGGATGCGTATACTAAACCGGGCCTCCTTCCTTCCGATGTTCTGCTGACAAACGGAACCGGCGCCTACGGCCTCGCGGTCTCCGAGCACATGCTCGCCTCCACGCTGGCGCTGGTGCGGCGCTTTCCGGAGTACATGCGCAGGCAGGCGGAACACAACTGGAAACCGATGGGTAATATTACCTCGATTGAGGGATCGACCGTCCTCGTGCTCGGCCTGGGGGATATCGGCGGCCGTTACGCCGGGAAAATGAAGGCGCTGGGCGCCTATGTCATCGGCTTTCGAAAGACGGATAAAAACCGCCCCGAATATGTGGACGAGCAGTATACGATGGACAGGCTTCCGGAGATGATCGGCCGGGCGGATATTGTCGCCATGGTGCTCCCCGGCGGCAGGGAGACCGAAAACCTGATGGACGCGGAAATGCTGGGCAGGATGAAAAAGGGGAGCTTCCTCATCAACTGCGGCCGCGGAAGCGCGGTCAATCTGAAGGCTCTCCGGGAGGCGCTCGACGAAGGGCGGCTCGCCGGCGCCGCGCTGGACGTGACGGATCCCGAACCCCTCCCCGCGGACGATCCCCTGTGGGATTACGGGAACGTTCTGCTCACGCCCCATGTCGCCGGCAACTTCTGGCTTCGCCGGACCCTGCAGAACGTGATCCGGATTTCGGCAGACAACCTCGCCCGCTACCTGAACGGCGAACCGCTGGACCACGTCGTGGAAAGGACGAAAGGCTATTAAAGGCTGCAGCAGTGAACCGCAGCGGATGCGGGTTCCTATGCGCGCTGCCAGAGCAGCATGTGGTTGTCAAACATACAGTTTACCCGGCCGGTGTCTTTCAGCCACGCCAGGTAGGAGCGGACTGTACTGCCGACCAGGACGTACTGCTCAAAGGTCATCTCCAGCCCGTAATCAGCAAAAAGCTTCTGCAGGACCGCTTCAAAATTAACCGGCTGCGCGCAGATTTCGACGATCTTCTCCGCGATCTCGAAGACCTTGTCGATGTTGAACTGCGCCAGACCGGCGATCTCCTCCGAGGCCTCCGCATGGGCCGGAATGAACATCCTGGCCTGCATGGTTTTTACGGACTCCAGCGTCTTCAGGTACGCGGCGACATCGTAGATAAATCCGATCTGATACTTTTCCAGCGTTTCCCGGCTGGACAGGCAGTCCGCCAGATAAACCACATCATCCGGCGCGCAGTAGCCGACCATATCAAAAAAATGTCCCGGCAGCGGAATGATTTGAAATCCTTCCGGAAGCACATCGGGCGTCAGCTCCCGCGCGTCGCTCTCCTGCGCCATGAGAAACTTGTGGCGCAGGTCCTTACAGGGAAACCCTCCGTACAAAAAGGACGGCTCCAGGACAGGATGACGCGTAAAAGCGCAGTCGATTCCGGGCGCGTAGATTCCGCAGCCCGTCTGTCTCTGTAAATACTGATTGCCGCCGATATGATCCGCATTGGAATGCGTATTGTAAATTGCGATGAGCTTCCATCCATTGGCATCGAGAATCTTTCTGACTCTTCTGCCGGCGTCTTTGTCGTTTCCACTGTCGATCAGGCAGACATCTTTTTCATTCAATTTGACCAGGCCGATTTTCGCCGGGCTCTGGATGTAAAAGCACCTCTCGGAAACCTGTATCAATTCGTACATTGAAGCTTTCCCTCTCATTCATTATCTTTTTAAATCATAAGTCACTCATAAAAATACGTCACTCATAAAACAAAAACAGAGCAGATAAGCAGAATAAACAGCGCAGCAAAAGCAGAATAAAAAGCTCTTCCAAAGAACTCCGGAAATAACCCGACATTTTTATTTTCCGGACTTTTTCTGCGCGGCCAGAAGATGATCCAGATACACGGATTTGAACTGTCTGCTCGCCAGGGCCTGTTTCAGGGGCGGGAGCCGCAGAATCGTTCCGAGTACGGCGGCCATGGCCCTGTGGTTGGCGAAAGCCTGGTTGTCGAAGATCAGGTTCTGCAGGGTGCCTTTTTCAATCGCCTGCAGGACGAAGCGGTGTGTGCTGTTGACGGGCGTGATCACCTCAATCGGACGGCGCTGCAGGGTGATGGCCTTCTTCGGACAGTTCCTCGCGCATACGCCGCAGCCCAGACAGATGGATTCATCGATCACGGGAGTTTTTTTCTTCGCGGGGTTGACGGCAGCGGGGCGTCCGACAGCGGGAGGCTGAGATTTTTCCCCGGAAGAGAATTCTATATTCCCGGGGGAGGGAGCCTCTTTTCCGGAATCCGGTGCTTCTGCTGCAGAACCGGAATTCTCTACCATGGAAACCGCCAGAATCGGACAGACGGTTTCACATTTTCCGCAGGAAACGCATTCGTCCGGATTGATCTTCGGGAGGTAGTTGGTCGTTGCGATCGGCTGCATGGGACTGAATTTCCGCACCGCCTCCAGGGCTTCACAACAGCATCCGCAGCAGTTGCACATGAAGGCGGGGTGCTCGCGCACATTTTCCCCCATCTGGACAAGGTTGTATCCGTAGGATGTCTCGAGAATGTCGAGGGCTTCAGATTTGTCAATGCGCCGTGCATATCCGCCGTGCTCCGCGAGAGAGCGCGCGACATTTCCGAAGGTCAGGCAGGTCTCCATCGGGGCATTGAGCTTACAGGGCTTGCCCAGATGGTAGTTTTTGTGCCGGCAGAAGCAGGTCCCGACGCCGATAAAGTCCGCCTCTTCGATGATATGCGTCGCCCGTTCATAGTCCAGGATGTGATTGGTTTTCTCCGTCATGAGTACGGATTCATTGACAAAGACGCGCCCCAGTTTCGTGTCCATTCCGAGAAAAAGGTCTTTGATGAAATCTTCCTCGACATTGATGTACTGGTAAAAAAGCTCGCTCAGGTATTTCTGGTCTATGTCGCCCCGCGTGCGCATGAGGGAGAATTCAAAAAAGCCGATCATCGGCGGGGGCAGGACGAATTTGCGGATCCCGTGGTCGAAGGAATCGACCAGCAGACCTTTTTCACAGAGATGGTCCAGAAGTTTTTCCGCTTTTGCCTCTGATGTACCCCATAGCTGTGCCGCTTTTTTCAGGGAAAAAGGGCGGATCGGAAGCTTTGCGACCCATTTTGCTTCTTTTTCGGTAAAGAGCACACCCAGAATTTTCGTGAGCGTCTCCGAGGACGGCGCGCCCTGCGTGAACAGGTTGATTCGGTCTTCCAGATTCCTGTAGGCGTCCCTCGATGTCAGATGTCCCATTTTTGATCTCCATTTACATAGGGTGAAGCTGTGCGGCCTCAGCTTCTATTTGCGTTTTGTTTTGTTCGGCGCCTCTTTTATTGCTTTCTTTAATGTTGTCTTCTGAAATATTGTCTTTTGAAGTGCGGTCGTCTGAAGATTGCCGGAAAGCGGAAATGTTTCACGTGAAACATTTCCGCTTTCCGGTGTTTAATCTCTCTCACACAGCGAAGAGTTTCCCGGAATCGAACCGTATCCCGCGGCGAAGGATCTGCCGGGAGCGGGCCGCGTCACATGGCAAGAATCTTCCGGGTACAGACCGCGTCATACAGCGAAGTATCTTCTGGTGTTTCCGGCGGTTTCAAACCGCACCTGTCCCCTCGCGCCGAGATAATCCAGGTGTGACAGACATTCCCCGACAGCGAACCATTTCTGGATGACCGGGAAGGAGGCCCAGTCGGCGGCGCGGATCTTCCATCGCATAAGGCCGGCAATCTCGTAAGCGGTCAGACCCGGATTTTCCCGCACAATCGACAGTGCATTGGCGAGTCTCCGCCGATGGTGCTCCAGCAGAGAATCGATTCTTTCCCGGTACTCTCCTGCTTTGCGGTGCCCGGGCAGCGCAAGCTTTACGGGATAGTCCCGCACCCGGCGGAGCTGGTCGAGGTAGCTTCCGAGGGAATCGTGAAAGCCCGGCCAGTGTGTAATGTTGGGTGTGATGTCAAACAGGATGTGGTCGCCCGTAAACATGATCTGTTCCCCGCGCAGGTAAAACATGGTGTTGCCGGGAGTATGGCCGGGTACCAGAAGTGTCTCAAGCGTATAACCGCCTGCCCGGAGCAGACTGCCGTCCTGAAGCGCGGTAAGCCGGCGATCTATTTCCGGCATTCTTTCGGTCATGGCGGGATTTGTGCGGTCGATTTCCTCCAGCTGCTCGAGGGGAAAGCCTTCTTCCAGAAATCGGCGGTGACGGACCAGCAGATCTGTCTGTTCATGAAACAGCTTAAGGAGATCAATATCGACACCGCTCAAATAGATCCTGCGTTCCGGCCCCGCAAACAGATCCGCCATTCCGCTGTGGTCGGAATGCAGGTGCGTGACAAGGACATCCCGTCGGGCCGGATCCGATCCGAGCTCCCGCAACCCTGCCTCCAGAGCCTCCCGGCAGGCGTCCCGGCGGAAACCCGTGTCGATCAGAAGGTCGGACTGCTCTCCCCGGATAAAATAGCTGTTCAGCTCCTTCAAGGGATTTCCCGGAAGCACCACACCGATCCGGAAGATATTATCATAGACTTCTTCTACCATCATGTTTCCTTTTAATTTGTCAACCGCGATGCCGGGGCTTTCCGGCTCCGCCTCGGGGCAAAAGCGCTCCGTATTGCTCCGCGCCTGTGTGCTCCTGTAATCCGCCACAAAGATTCGCAAAAAGCTGCGCTTTCTGCGAAAACATGCGGCAGGTTCGCGGGAATTCATCGTAAGACGAATGGAGCAATCCGAAGAGCTTTTATTCCTTGGCGGAGTTGGGAAGCCCCGGCATGGCGGTTTACTGCGCAGGCTTCTGCTGTTTCTGCCTGTGTACGAAAACTAAAGAAACGGAGCAGACAAAGTGTTCCTGCTCCCCGGTTATCATAACACACACAGAAGGGAGAATCATTAACAAGTTTCACGGTAGGAATGTTTCACGTGAAACATTGGCTGTATTGATTTACGCTGTTTTTCTTTTGTGATACCATGATGTGATAAAGCGGGTCTCCGGATAAAACTCTTTATTCGGACTGAAAGGGAAAAAGAAAATGTTCACGGAACATTAAAAAGAAAGGGAAGGAATATCATGTCGAATCCCATAGGGTCTGCAAATATCAGCTCAAATGAGAATGAAAAGATTCTGGCAGCAGAGAATAAGTTCGAAGAGAATCTTGCCCTGTTCGGGCTGTCTCTGTCTTCCGCGCAGCTTGCGCAGTTTAGAAAGTTTTACAAGAATCTCGTGAAATGGAACGAAGTCATGAACCTGACAGCCATTACAGAAGAGGAAGAAGTATACAGCAAGCACTTCCTGGACAGCCTCTCTCTCGTCGGTCTGATTCCGCCCCGGAGTTTCGAAAAACTGACAGTAATCGACATCGGGACAGGTGCCGGTTTCCCGGGACTTCCCATTGCGATCGCGTTCCCGCAGGTGCAGGTCACGCTGCTCGACTCCCTGCAAAAACGTGTGCGCTTTCTGGAAGAGACGGCTGAGCTTCTCGGACTGGAAAATGTCCGCGTCGTACACGCCCGCGCGGAGGACTATGCCCGGATTGAGAGGGAGCGTGAAAAATACGATATTGCTGTCTCCCGCGCGGTGGCGAAGCTCAACGTCCTCGCGGAATACTGCATCCCCTTCGTGAAAAAGGGCGGGTACTTTATCGCCTATAAAGCGGAGCGTCTGAAAGAGGAAATGGAGGAAGGAAAGAAGGCAGTGAATATTCTGGGCGGCAGAGTTGACCAGGTTATTTCCTTTACACTTCCGGGGACGGATTACGGCAGAACCCTGGTGCAGATCATCAAGGACAAACATACCTCCGGGAAATATCCCCGCAAGGCCGGAACTCCGGCTAAAGATCCTCTGGGCGCGTGAAATATTCCGTCCTGTGTGAAAATGTTTCACGTGAAACATCCGGGTTTCCGGGAACATGGGACGACTGGCGATGCAAAGAATGATTAAACAGCGGGCAAGCGGCCGCAAATGCCGTGCTCGCACGAGCATTTGCGGATATTTGCGAGCGCATCGACCCAAGGGTCGAACATGAGGAAGGAGCCAATTTGCACCCGGAACGGGTGCAAATTGGGCGGATTCCGAATGGGTAGAGTGCTGTGAGAGCGCGGAACGTGCGAAGCAGCGCGTAGTTTATTCATACATGTTTGTGAACAGAAGGTCATAGCCACAAGTATACGCACGAATTTCCAGAGGAATAACGCTGTTTGCGCAGCGTAAATTCGGCGCGGTAAACGAATCAAAACGCAAGTGTTTTATTCGTTTACTATAAAAAATTATCACCGCCTGAACCGGATGCGCCTGAGTCGGCAGATCCCGACCGCGATGTGGAATTTTCAGAAAGCTAAAGAACAATAAAATGAGACAAAATATGGCGTCCCGAAGGACGCCAGTAAGTCGGGCATCTGCAGCAAAAAATCGCTGCAGGGAGGAGGAGGCTGCTATGAATCTGACCGCCTTTTTAAAAGCTGTTGATGAACAGACGGGCAAAATGGATCTGCAGGAATGTACTGCCTTTATCCATGAAATTGCAAGAGGGTATTCCGAGAACCAGCGACAGGATTTTCTCCGCAAACTGAAGGATGCAGTTTCCGAAAAAGGATGCGCGTCCGGAGGGGGTAAAACGGGCAGAGGAGACATCTCCCTGGAAGAAGAAACAGCCGCTGTTCTGGAACAGATCGATTTGATTGAAGGCGGTGAACTTCAGCTGAACGAAGAGTATAATGACGCATACGACGACTGGTATAACTCCGATGTTGAGGAAATCCTGTATAAGGATCCTGACGGCATAAAGGACATTCTCGAAGAAGCCGCGGCGCTGGCACATACCTGTTATGACAGAGAATTATACGGGCTGTCAAGGGAACTGTACGGAAGGCTGAGAACGATAGACATAAGCACCGACGGAGAGTACTCGGGGGAAGCACTGTCCCTGGAGGAAGCTGTCAGGATGGATTTGTTAGACATAGACTTAGACGCGCTGATTAGAGAATCGATCATCTCCACTTATCTTGATAGTGAGCCGGAGGAACGTGCGCAGGAGATTTTTGATATTTTTAGCAGTGTGCACGATCCGGCTGTTACATTGGAAAGTTTTCTTCAATCCAGTGTGATCGAACTGCCGGGGACACAGGAGTTTCTCAAGTCGATGGTATCCTATCTGGGAAACAAAAGGGGCCGCACTGAGAGCCGCCTGATTGAAGAGGCACTTTCCCTTGAAGATTCATGGGACGATTTCCACGCGGCGGCAAAGGAATATGCGGCAGATCACCCGGGATTATATAAAACAGCGGTTTTCGAGAATCCCGGCAATCTGGACAGGGAGCAATTGTATGAACTGAGCATGGAGGCGCTGGAAAAGATCCCGGAACGGTTTGCCATCAGAAGCGAGATCGCCTTGAAAGCCGCTGACCTTGCGCTCGTGTCCGGCCGGAACCGGGAGGCGGAAATATACCGGATTGAAGTGTTCCGCTCCGAAGTCTCTCCTGTCAATTTCTGGAGAGCGTATCTGGAATCCGAAAACAGTGAACACACGAGAGAAGCCCTGAGAGGGATCTACAGCGAATATATCGATGAATCCCGGGAAATTCTAAAGAAGGAATATGATTATTCCCCCGGATATGCGTATTCCGGAAATGAAACCCGCGAGACATCGCCCGGAAGGAACGCGCTGTTGGGGATCCTGTTTTTTGACGGGCGGTTCGAAGAAGTGCTGCAATATGGCATGCGCACAAAGAATGCAGTCGGGTGGAGCTCGACATTTATGAAGCAGGGCATGGCCCTGTTTATGTTGGACTTGTATCAGGGGAAAGATCTTCCTTACGGATGCAGAGCCATTAACAGGCAGGCCTGCGAGGCGGTTGGATTCCGTGCGAAGCAGTATTGTAAAGGGACAGAAAGACCGGATGACGGCGGGACGCCGGACGAAATTGTATTTGCGGAATACTTCAGCGATTGGAAAAAGAGAATTCCCATGTCCGGGGAACTGCAGGAAAGCGTTCTTCAGAAAATGGAAGGCTGGATTCGCGAAAGAGTGCAAGGAATCATGGAAGGAAACCACCGAAGACATTACGGTGAATGCGCGGCATACATTGCGGCTTACGGAGAGATCCTCGAATCAAGAGGCTCTGCAGGCGCAAAAGCCCGGATCATGGAGAATTACCGCTGCGAGTATTCGAGACGGCGGGCTTTTCACGAGGAACTCCGCAGGTTCGGGATGAAGGACAGGAAAAAGAAGTGAGACAAAGTATGGCACCCCGCAGGATGCCAGTAAGTCAGGCATCTGCAGAAAAAATCGCTGCAGGGAGGAGGATCTCCCGGAGGACAGATCGTTCTGCAGGGCAGACGTGATTTCCGGCTTCAGGACACGCTCCTGACGGAAGAGCCTGAAGAGGTGGAACTGAGACGGAACAAGGAGTCTGATCACGGACCGGTATGTATAATGCAGCAGGCGATGTTTTACGGATATGTTTCACGTGAAACATTGCCTGTTTTTAATTTACGTCATTTTTGATTTGTGATACCATGGTGACTATAATCCTGCATCGCGAAACGCCGCCGCGCAAATGTTTCACGTGAAACATTTTCGAGGGACGGCACAAAAGAGTGCCGTAGATGAGAGTGAAAAGCGTTTGGCTTCGTAATAATAGAATCCGGAAACCTGCGGCGGACACAGGATTTACCAGGAACAGGATTTATCAGGAACGGGATTTCTGACGACCCGGGCGAACCGGCATCCATAGAGGTCTCCGGGTGTATTCGAGAAAGTTTCTCCGGCAGCACTCCTGATGGAAAAGAGATCCAGTCGAGCATGCGCCTTACGCGGCTGCGCCGGTTGACACATTAATTTGTGCAGCCGGTCAGGAAGCTTTAAAAAATGTGCTGCTTTTCATAAAGATGGAGGAGACAGTTAAATGACTACAATCCTGGGATATCCGGATCGTGTGACGCGCCAGAAGGACGGCACATACCAGTGGTACTGTGAGATTGAAGTGGATTATTACCGGAACAGGTCGATATATCCGGCGATCTGGATCTGCGGAGGCATTGCGCTGTTTGTGCTCCTGTACGGCCTGATTCTCTCCCTGCAGTTTGACGGCGGAAAAAGCATGATGGTTGTTCTATTGTGTACCGCCGTTTTTATCGCGATCTCAGCGGTGGTCATCCGCCTGTACGGATGGGGAACCGGAAAAACGCCGTTTGAGCCCAGGGAAATGTATATCCTCACAGATGATTTTGTTAAATCAGGTTCCGGAAAATCGGCGGAGTATATCGATTTCAAGCGCGTCCGGGAGATGGTTATTAAGGCGGATTATCTGGAGTTAATTGAAAAACACAGGAGAAAACGGATCTATGTTCCGGCGGAGGACATGCCTTTCGTACGCACTTTCATCATGGGCAGAGTGCCGGGGGACGCGGAGATCCGGTATGAGCAGAATATGTAAAGAGAATTGTCCTGAACAGATCAGTTACAAATCATCTTCTTCGTGAAGACATTCTATATTATAAAAGGCACAGGAAAGCGTGCCGCGGAATAAAGGGAGGAACAGAGGGTATTATGGGAAAGATCATTGCGGTCGCGAATCAGAAGGGCGGCGTCGGCAAGACAACAACGGCAATTAATCTCGCCGCGTCCCTGGCGGAGCTCGGACAGAAAATACTGGTCATTGATGTGGATCCCCAGGGCAATACGACGAGCGGTTTCGGCGTGGATAAGAATGAACAGGAAAACACGGTCTATGAGCTGCTCCTGGATGACTGCTCCGTGAATGAAGCGGTTCTCAAGGAAGTGGTTCCGAATCTGGACCTGATCCCTTCCAACGTCAATCTGGCGGCGGCGGAGATCGAGCTGATCGGTATTCCGCGCAAGGAATACATCCTGCGGGACGCGCTGGATTTTATCCGGGACGATTATAATTATGTCTTTCTGGACTGCCCGCCGTCGCTCAGCGTGCTCACGGTGAACGCGATGACGGCCTCGGACACGGTGCTCGTCCCGATTCAGTGCGAGTACTACGCGCTGGAGGGTTTAAGCCAGCTGATCCACACGATCAATCTTGTCCGGGAGCGGCTGAATCCGGGACTGGACATCGAAGGAATCGTCTTTACCATGTACGATGCCAGGACAAACCTGTCGGCGCAGGTGGTGGAAAACGTCCGGGCGAACGTGGAACAGAGAATCTACAATACATTGATCCCGCGGAACATCCGCCTTGCGGAAGCCCCCAGTTACGGGGAGCCGATCACGATTTACGAACCGAAATCCGCCGGCGCGCAGGCATATAAAGAACTGGCGAAAGAAATGCTCGGCATATGACAGAGGGAATCTCAAAAAGGGGAATACAATGGCAAAGAAAAGACATGGAGGACTCGGGCGGGGGCTGGACGCGCTGATCCCGCCGGCCCGCGCGGAAAAACCCGCGCGGGAAAATCCGGAGAACAAGAGGAATGAGGATTCCGCGGCGATTGCGGAAAACGCGGAAAGAACAGAAAAGACAGAAAAGACAGGCAGTGCCGCTTCCGGAAATCAAGTGGCCGGAACGGGCATCGGAGACGCGCCGGAGCTGTCCGCGCCCGGAATGCCCTCAGGAAACGGACAGCAGCCCGCGGAGGGGCTGTCCCCGGCAGATGCGGCCCGGGCAGACGCGTCATTTTCCGCAGAGAAGGAGCCGGGAAACGCCTTTGGGGAATCTCCGGTCCGGAGAGCGGGGAATGTTCCGGAGTATTCCTCCGGGAGTGTTTTGGGACATGATGCCGGGAATCCCCCGGAGAATGATCCCGGAAATCCCCCGGAGGTGTCATGGGACGCGTGCAGGAATACAATCCCGGAATCATTTCCGGAAGTATTCCCGACACAGCCACCGGAAAAGACAGCGGCGTGCGGATGCTTCGCCTCTCGCAGGTGGATCCGAACCGCAGCCAGCCCAGAAGCAGGTTTGAGGAGGAGGCGCTGGAGGAACTGGCGGACTCTATCCGGCAGTTCGGCATCCTGCAGCCGATCCTGGTGCAGAAAAAGGGAGCCCGCTATGAAATCATCGCCGGCGAGCGGCGCTGGCGGGCATCGCGAAAAGCCGGCCTGAAGGAAATCCCTGCGGTAGTCCGGGAGTACTCCGATGAAGAGGCAGTGGAACTCTCCCTCATCGAGAACATCCAGAGGGAGGACCTCAACCCGATCGAAGAGGCGAAGGCATTCAAGCGGCTTCTGGAGGAATTCGGACTTCGTCAGGAGGAACTGGCGGCGCGGGTCTCCAAATCCAGAACAGCCATCACAAACGCGGTGCGCCTCCTGAAGCTGGATGAGCGCGTGCAGGATATGATTGTGGAGGAGCAGCTGTCCATGGGCCACGCCAGGGCGCTGATTCCCGTGGAGATTCCGGAAGAGCAGTTCCTCCTTGCGCAGCAGATCGCAAATAAAAAGCTGAGCGTCCGCGAGGTGGAAAAGCTTGTGAAAAAGCACCTGTCTAAATCCTCCGGAAAGAAGGGGAAGGCAAAGGGCGGTCAGACAGAGGAAGATCCGGCCCTGCTTCTTGCCTACCGGGAGATCGAGGAGAGGCTCAAGCAGACGCTCGGGACAAAGGCGACAATCCGGCACAGCGCCGGCGGCGCCGGCCGGCTCGAGATCGAGTTCTACAGCCACGAGGATCTGGAGAAAATCGTGGACCTGCTTTCCTGAGGGCGGCGCCGCGTAAGCGCGACACGCTTTCGCGTGTCGGAAACGCCGCGTGCAGCGTTACGACATTGCGAAGCAATGTTTTCACCTCCTCGATAAGGCGTGAACGATATGCATAGAACGCGCATAGAACGGCCGTCATTTTTATATTTACGGGATACTGACGAAAAGGGAAAAGCATGCTATAATAGCAGTTCGTGAAGCCTGTTATTCCATGCATACGGCAGGCGCACTGCCGGCATACCGGCTTTATTGAGTTATAATTGTTTGAGGCGCTAGATCAAGATACTTTTTTCAAAAATCTTTTTCGGGACACTTTTGCTGAGACACTTTTTGAGATACTTTACTTTATGGAAATGTTTTACAGGAATACT
>JAUNJS010000317.1:0-2932 GCA_030533125.1 Eubacteriales bacterium
GCGGGAGGCACAGCGGCGGGCGCAGCGGGGGAGGGGCACAGCGGCGGACGCAGCGGGGGAGGCGCACCGGGAGATTTGTTCTATTTTTTATTCAAGTCTTTTCTTCATGTACAAAACAGGGTATAATCGGCTTGTCGCGGGCGGACCTGCCCGCGGCGGGAAGTATTGCAGGGAATGGACGCTTCGGAAACCGCCCGGGGGAATCTGCATTTCAGAACCGGGATCCGGGATTCGGGTTTCCGGAGGCCGGATCCGTTTTCCGTACTCCCGTCCTTCTTTATTCTCCTGCCTGTACGTTTTTTTTATATTTTTACATGGAAAAGATGAATGATCCCGTCCTTCAAATGAAGCAGATTACCAAGACATTCGGTTCGGTAAAAGCGAACCGGAATGTGGATCTTTCCGTATACGCGGGGGAGATCCATGCTCTTCTCGGGGAAAACGGGGCCGGGAAAAGCACGCTCATGAATATCCTGACCGGGATTTACCGCCCGGACGGAGGCGAGATCTGGTATAAGGGAAAGCGCAGAGACATTCGTTCGCCAAGGGATGCCGTCGCGCTCGGAATCGGCATGGTGCATCAGCACTTCCGCCTGATCCCGACGCTGACGGTGGCGGAGAATGTCTTTTTGTATGCGGGAAAACGGACCTTTTTCCTGCACCGGGAGGAGATGGAGAAGGAAATCCGGGAGTGTTCCGGGCAGTACAGCCTGCAGGTCTCTCCGGAGGCGTATGTCTGGCAGCTCTCGGTCGGAGAGCAGCAGCGCGTGGAGATCATCAAGCTTCTGCATCAGGGCGCGGAGGTGCTGATCCTGGATGAGCCGTCCGCGGTCCTGACGCCGCAGGAGGCGCAGGGAATGTTCAATACGCTGCGGCGGATGGCGGAGAGCGGGAAAGCCGTGATCGTGATTTCCCATAAGCTGAATGAGGTCATGGCAAATGCCGACCGGATCACGGTCCTGAAAAACGGGATGGTCGAGGATACGATGCCCGCTTCGGAGGCGACGGTCGAGCGCCTGACAAAGGCGGTCGTCGGGGAGCGCGCCCTGCCGGAACAGGCCGCGCGCGCGCAGGCGCAGGTACAGGAACGGCCGGAAGGGGAACCGGTCTTCGTCATGGAGCAGGTTTCCGCGAAGAATGACCGGGGGCTTCCCGCCCTGAAAAAGATCAGCCTGTCAATCCGCGCCGGCGAGATTTTCGGCATCGCCGGGGTCGCCGGAAACGGGCAGAGGGAACTGTCGGAGGTCATCGCGGGACTGCGGCCTGTCACGGAAGGGCGTCTTCTGGTCGGCGGGAAGGATGTTTCAAATGCATCGGTAAAAGAGCACATCCGGGAAGGGATCGCCTTTATTCCGGAGGACCGCCTCCAGACAGGACTGGTGCCGGAGATGACCTTTACGGAAAATATTATATTAAAATCCTCCGGGTCCGGGCGGTACAGCCGGCGCGGCATCCTCCGGCAGGGGAATATGCGGGCCGACGCCGAGGCGTACGCCGGGACGTACGGGATCCGCCACGGCGGGCTGGATCTGCCGGCCGGCCTGATGTCCGGCGGCAACCAGCAGAAGCTCCTGTTCGCGCGGGAGGTCTCGGGCGATCCGCGTCTGATCGTGGCCGCCTATCCGGTCCGCGGGCTGGACATCGGCGCGGCGGAATCAATCCGCGGGATTCTGCGCGGGCAGAGCCGGAAGGGAGCCGCCATCGTCTTTATTTCCGAGGAGCTGGAGGAGATTTTTGCCCTGTGCGACCGTGTCGGCGTACTGTGTGACGGGGAGATGATGGGGATCCGGACCATCGGGGAGACGGATTACCAGGAGATCGGCCGGATGATGTCCGGGGAACGGGAGGGGGTATAAGGACTATGAATATTCGCTTCCGGAAAAGGACGTATGTATCGCCGCTTCGCCGGATTCTGACGCCGGTCGTCTCTGTCCTCGCGGCCATGGTGTTCTGCGGGGTCTTTCTCGCGCTCCTGGGGCACGACCCGCTCGCTGTGTACGCGAAGATGGCGCGCACCGTGGGCTCCCGCAGCGGGGTGACGCGCAGCATTCAGGCAGGGATCCCGCTGATGCTGACCGGGCTGGCTGTCTCTTTCGGCTACCGGATGAACCTGAACAATATCGGCGCGGACGGGCAGTATGCTCTCGGGGCGCTGTTCTGTGCCGGTTTTGCCCTGTACGGGCCGGTCATGCCGCCCGTATTTAAAATCATCTGCATGTTTCTCATGGCGATGCTCGGAGGCGCCGCCGCCGCGCTGATCGCCGCGGTTCCGAAGGCGCGCTGGGACGTGAACGAGACGATTCTGACCATGATGCTGAACTATGTGTTCCTCTACGCGATGGACTATCTGATGTCCGGACCGTGGAAGGAACCTGGCCAGATGGTCGCCCAGACGAAGACGATCAAGGAAAAATACTGGCTTCCGAATCTGGGGAGCAGCGGGATTAATTCAGTCCTGCTGATCGTGATCGCTCTGGCGGTCGTCATGTTTTTCTTTCACACGCGGACAGTATGGGGATACCGGATGGAAGTGATCCGTCACAGTCCCCGGGCCGCGCAGTATGCCGGGATGAATGTCCCGGTCTGTACGCTCCTGGTCCTGTGCGCGAGCGGCGCCGTCGCGGGGCTCGCGGGGTTCGCGCAGGTCGCCGGCATCATCCACCGCGTACAGGCAAACCTGCCGAACGGCGCCGGCTATACCGGAATCGTCATCGCGTTCCTGGCGGGGCTCAACCCGCTGGCCGTGCCGCTGGTGGGGTTCCTCTTTGGAGCCCTGCAGATCTCCGCGGTCGCGGTCCAGCTGACCGGTGTGCCGTCCCAGGTGGCGACCATGATCCAGGGCAGCATCATGCTGTTCGTGGTGGCCGGAGAGTTTTTTATCCGGTACGAACCGGTGCGGACCGGCGCGGCAAAGAAGGAAGAATGAGCCGCC
>JAUNJS010000317.1:3032-4148 GCA_030533125.1 Eubacteriales bacterium
CGGAATCCGCGGCCGTCCGGGGCGCGTTTTGAAAGCGCGGGAACGGAATCCGGGCGGCCGGCACAGACTGTTTTTTTACGGAAGCGGGGAATCTTTCCATGTCCACTACACTCCTGATCTCGATCATATCCACCGCAGTGGTCTACGCGGCAACCGTGCTGTACGCGGCGGTCGGGGAGATCTTTTCGCAGCGCGCCGGGGTCATGAACCTCGGTCTGGAGGGGATCATGCTGATGGGCGCGGTCTCCGGCTACATGGTCGCCGTCTATCAGAAGAACCTGCTGCTGGCCATGCTCGTCGTGAGCCTGGTCGGCGCCGCGCTGGGCCTGATTTTTTCCTTCCTGGTCGTCACGATGCAGGCGGACCAGACGGTCTCGGGCATGGCCATGCTTACCTTCGGAACCGGCCTGTCCGGCTTTCTCGGGAAACCTGTCAGCGGCGTGAACGCGAACCTCGCGTTCGAGCCTGTCCGGATCCCGCTCCTGTCCCGGATCCCTGTGCTCGGGCCGGCCCTGTTTAACCAGAATATTCTCGTCTACCTGATCTACCTGATCATTCCCCTGTCCATGATCTATCTGTACAGGACCAGGGCAGGCATGATCCTGCGGGCGCTGGGGGAGAACCCCGCCGCGCTCGATTCGGCGGGATACAATGTCTATGCCCTGCGCTACGCGTACGTCATCTTCGGCAGCGTCATGGCGGCAGTCGGCGGCGCGGTCGTCTCCCTGGCCTACACCAATTTCTGGAGCGACGGAATGACGAGCGGCAAGGGGTGGATCGCGTTTGCCCTGGTTGTGTTTTCGGCGTGGAATCCGCTGACGGCGACCTTCGGCGCGATGCTCTTCGGCGCGATCAGCATCATCGGGATCGACGTGCAGACGGTCTTCCCGAACGTTCCGTCCCAGGTCTTTTCGGCCATGCCCTACATCGCGACGATCGTCGCGCTGGTCTTCACCACCGGGAATTTCCGGAAGCGGCGCTCCGGCGCCCCGGCGGCGCTGACGATCCCGTATGACCGGGAGAACCGGTAACAGAAAACGGAAAAACAAAAAGCGGGGCAGCCGGCGGCGGAAAACGGTAAGCAGAAGCGGGGCAGCCGGCGGCGGAAAACGGAAA
>JAUNJS010000054.1 GCA_030533125.1 Eubacteriales bacterium
TAGATATTGACGCTACCTGGCATAAACTGTCTGCCTTGGCATTTTTCAAGGAAATGTGCAATCCTGTCCTGCGGAGGATTATCATCATGATTGATACACACGTATACAGATTTGATAAAAGTATCATTTTCTATGTTGTCGCGACCCAGGAGATTATCAATGACCTATGTGCCTATGCTGACATGCACCACAAGTCAGATAGCTTCCACATCGTGGATTTCATGAAACGGATCCTGTTCCATGACGCATACTGCTGCGTAACTTCGAATTCATTTTTTTACGGGACGTTTGCCCACTTCTTCCGCAGAGAATTAAAAAAGAGCAAACACCTGATCAACTTTGATCAGTATCTGGAGGCTTTCTGTATCGCCTATCCGGAAGAAGCCTGTAATATCCTTCCTTTCAGCAAGAATGATCTCATTCCCGTCATCAAAGATAATCCATGGTTTTCAATCTATAAAGTTGATGAAGAAGAAATTATTCGCCGGCTCCTTAATGTATGTCCATAAAATCTCTTTTATGAATATTCCGGGTTAAATATATATATATTAATTTTCATATATATTTAATGGGGTCGGGCACCTTTTTCTTCAATGCCATTTCACGCTCCCGGCTTAACAACAAAACTGCAAATGTCTTTACAATTCCGCATAGGATAAGGCTTTCAGATGATCATCCCTGCGGTTCCAGCTGACCCCAATGTAATATTTCTGTAACAATATTTATTACATTTTCAGAATAACACTTGACGCAGACGGAAAAATGTGCGGCCGCGCGCTCTGATCATGATCAGAGCACGCGGACCTTAGATTTGACGAGACACATGACACCACTCACTAATCCCAATCAATCTAAGGAGGCACATCTATGATGAACACGAATCCGGAGCAGGTAAGATCCACCATTGACTCCATCCTGTCGGATATGTCCGATCACCTGTGGCTGTTTACTTCGAATCCCGGCCACGATTTCATGCGCCAGCATCTCGGAAAGCTTTCCTTCCGTGACACTATGCGTCTGATCCTCTCCATGGGGAAAGAAACCTTATCTGATGAACTGGTCAGATACTTCGACATGGATGTGGACTGCATCCCTTCCCCATCTGCCTTTGTCCAGCGGCGAAAGCAGATACTTCCTTCCGCTTTCCAGTACCTGTTCCATGAGTTTTCCACCTCTTTCCCGCAGACAACGCACCGGTTTAAGGATCGCTGTATCCTCGCCTGCGAGGGCACTCATGTCGTTTACACAACAAATTCGGAGATCATCGAAGACTACAACAAGCCCCGTATGGAGGATCGTAAAGGTTATAATCATATGCACCTCAACGCCCTTGTCGATGTCATCTCAAAAGCGTTCCTCGATGTCGTCATCCAGCCCGGCCAGCACCCTGACGAGCGCTCTGCCCTGCACGACATGCTCGACCATTTCTGCCCGGAGGATCCTGGCAGATACATCATTACCGCCGATCGGGGATATGAATCCTATGACCTCATCTTCCACTGTGAACTGAAAAAACTCTCTTATGTCTTTCGGGTCAAAGCCCCCTCTTCTCCAACAAGCCTGCTCTCCACCTTTAAGGATGAACTTCCTGACCATCTTGATCATTTCGATGTCCACGTCCAGCGTTTCTTTACGGACAAAAAGACTAAGATCATGAAGGATAATACGGATGTCTACTTCTACATGAATCCCAATAAAAATGTCCCCCACCTTTATCCGCTGCTGGGTGAGCACCATCTTGCCTACCTGAAGATCCGGGTCCTCAAGATCAGGTCATCCGAAGATTCCTGCGAATACATCATTACCAATCTCCCGTATTCCTTCAGCCCGGAAGATATAAAAGCCTGTTACCACTGGCGTTGGGGCTGTGAGATCTCTTTCCGCTATCTCAAGCATGCTGCAGGCCTCTTATATTTCCACTCAAAAAGCCCTGAGTTCCTCCAGCAGGAGGTCTATGCGAGGCTCACCATGTACAACTTCGGGGTCTTTCTGGCAAACCAGGCTGCCGCCGAATACGAAAAGAAAAAGAAAAAACCAGGAAACAAATACCGTTACAGCATAGACTTCTCTGCCGCACTCAGAAAAGCAAAGGATTATTTTCTCCGGCGGCCTGACCAGAAACCTGTCGACATCATCAGGCTCCTGTGCAGGTTCGTCCATGCCGTAAAAGAAGAATACAGGCGGTTTGCAAGACCGCTCCGCGGTATAGGCGCAATTCATTTCAACTACAGATAGGGCCAGTGAACTGAATATTTCTCCTGCAGGCAGCTCATGCTGAACTGCCTGTTTGCCATGCTCTGGATCCGCCCAGTTGACATTACTTTCCAACCAGAGGGGGGTATTTCTATTTCGGTCAGCTGTTCGATTCACATTCGAACACCTGGTTTAATGGCATTGCCAATTTCGGGGAAGAAGAACTGAGCTCTGCGCTCTCTCGCTTCTTCTCTCAACCTAGCCATTTCTACCCGGTCTTCATCAGTGCGGTTTTTGTTTCTCCGTTAGCGACAGCGCACAATCTCGCCGTTTTCTTTTTGCTTAACGAGCATTGGCAACATTAACCCGAACAAGTTCGGATTATTACTATTTGACTCTAAAAGTCTATGTCCTCTGCTAAACAATATCATCGGTTCCATCTGGTCAATATCCATCAACAAGCTATCAACTCCACAAGGAATCAGACGATAAGAATAACCCCCGTCACTTGGGTCAAGGAAAAACTTGATGGCTTCCCCAGCTTTCACAGTCTGCTCCTTAACGCTGTGGAGAGCAAGTCTTTCTGAATACCAAAAGCTCTTAAGATCAGGTCGATAACTTCCCGATATATAAAATCTTCCAACTGAATCATCCAGACATCCTTGAACAACACTCTCAAATGCGCTATCCGTCATCTCCGTCGGAGTTTTTGCGGGATCCGACATCCGTATACGTTGAAACTCTCGAAACGCTTTATACGATCCAAGCCATGCAGAAGAACAATTCCTTTGAACACTTCCATCTTTTATACAATCAATTCGCAAAACGTTGTCATCAGCACTACAGATGATGAATTCTATATCAGAATAATGATCGGCATCGTTGTGGACAATATATGCTTTTTCTATAGCTTCTTCCACTGAGAAGGTCTTCTGTTCACAAAGCTGAGCAAATAACTTTGCTGCCAAAAAAATCTTATTACCCGCAAAAGCAATGCACATCGTTGGTCCAACAATTGAGAATTTGACTATTCCATACTTGTTTATCAAGTCTATCTCCTCGACCGAAAAATTTGCTTTAGCGTCATCTGGAAGACCTATCTTTGTATCGCTGTGGATAGTTATGATTTCCTGATCAATTGATGTATTCTTTTCTGCGTATACAAAGCTCATGCCTACACCTCATGCATAGTTCCTTCACTTTTAGCTTTCTCGCCGCTGTGAGCCTCTTCTCCTCATCCGGTTCGTAATGGGAATCCTCTGGGTTAGAAACAATTGTGATAGATTTTTCCTGCTGTGACCGGATGTAATCGACTTGTTCCGTGGTTAATTCTGGGATGTCATCAGGCAAATAGTGCCTGGCAAAATAAAAAAGTGTTAATTATATATGTTACAATTCATATAATATTAATTGGGTCAGGCACCAATTCTTTAAAAGCCTGTTACCACTGGCGTTGGGGCTGTGAGATCTCTTTCCGCTATCTCAAGCATGCTGCAGGCCTCTTATATTTCCACTCAAAAAGCCCTGAGTTCCTCCAGCAGGAGGTCTATGCGAGGCTCACCATGTACAACTTCGGGGTCTTTCTGGCAAACCAGGCTGCCGCCGAATACGAAAAGAAAAAGAAAAAACCAGGAAACAAATACCGTTACAGCATAGACTTCTCTGCCGCACTCAGAAAAGCAAAGGATTATTTTCTCCGGCGGCCTGACCAGAAACCTGTCGACATCATCAGGCTCCTGTGCAGGTTCGTCCATGCCGTAAAAGAAGAATACAGGCGGTTTGCAAGACCGCTCCGCGGTATAGGCGCAATTCATTTCAACTACAGATAGGGCCAGTGAACTGAATATTTCTCCTGCAGGCAGCTCATGCTGAACTGCCTGTTTGCCATGCTCTGGATCCGCCCAGTTGACATTACTTTCCAACCAGAGGGGGGTATTTCTATTTCGGTCAGCTGTTCGATTCACATTCGAACACCTGGTTTAATGGCATTGCCTTTTTCTTAAATATAATAGTCAGGCACCGTTTTCTTACCGTCACGGGAGTTGTAACTTCGTATTCTGTTTCCCTCCCGCAACGGATTTATTGGTCTTTCATCGTCTCATCAGCCTCTGAAGCTCGTGATAATCAACAAGTTTAATACGCCCGTTGAGCTGCTCTGCTTCCTTTATAGCATCTCGTGTGAATCGTGATGTTGTTACAATAACGCCTTTATCAATTCTGTCTCTTTCCATGACACCGTAAAGTGCTCGAACTATTTCTACGCCTACAGGGTTGTTCACACCTTGTTGCTTGCATTCAAAGTAGGTACTATAAGTTACACCACCAACTACGCAAGTCGCAATAACATCTCTGCCTCCGTCCCTAGTACGCTGAGTGACCTCTGCGTTAAAGCCATTTCTGCGGTATACTTCTGCCACAAGTTCCTCAAATTCCCATGATTTCAGGTTATACACACTTTGTGGATTCCGAAGGATCTGTTCGTAAACAGAGAGAATAGGATCAGGAATATCATCATATTCCATTTCCATATACGGCTCTTCTATGATTTCGCATCCCTCAGCTTCAGAATCCTGATATTCCTTTACTCCTACAGGATACTCAAATCCGAGTAAGCGAAACGACATACGTTGCCCACAATTATCGCAGTCTACTTCCCCAGCGAACTTATGCTCGACACGGTCACCCATGCCGAATTCACCGATGGAATATGTATCTTCATCAAGAGAATCAGTATTAATTATATATTCCGCTCCACAGGATGAACAGCGGATTATCAGGTCTCCAACAAGAATCATGCTCAATTCCTCAGGTCAATAATCTCCCAATCCTTATCAAACACACCTTTGCTTCTCTCATATGTCTTGCTCTGCATAGCAACACATAACAGCGTTCTTGGTCTGCTAAAGCCAACATATGCTAATTTGCGGCTATAATCAAACAGGCTGGATTTCCCTACCCTTCCAGCTCCATAATAAGGGAGAATTCGATTTAAATCTGATGCTCCTTGTCTATCCGTTTCAAGGTAAAGTGTAGCATCATGAGTTTCCCCTTTGACGCCATGAATTGTGTCGAACACTATTCTTCTGCCTCTTATTGGATCAATAAAGACATTCGCTTCTTTTCTATCGTTATGATCAGCACCACTGATTGATCCCTCTAGGAAATGTTCAGGCAACGATGCAAAAGCATCACCCAGTTGAGGATTTTTTATCTCCAGAAGATCTTTAACAAGCTGACGGAAAGCTGAATCTACAGTTTCTCTTTCAAAGTTATGACACTGTGAAAGTTCATAAACCTTCGGACGATAGATATCACCATATTCTTCATCTAAAGCCTTTTTAAGTGATACCATTGTAAACTCTTTACCCGTATCTGGGTGCTTTATATTCAGATAGTGAAAGACTCTACATACAAGCTTTCGCATTACTCGTTCTGCCAGATACAGTTTTCCATCGGTTAGTTCCTTGCAAATCTCATCAATCGATATCCAATAGTTATGTCCACTTTTTGCCTTAACTGAGCCATCAAAATCAGACCAGTAGCTTCCAATTTTTAAGCTTGAAGAATCTTCTTTTCTCACTGCCCCAATTGCTTTATATATTCCCTTGTTGTCATACAATTGGTGTTTTTCTAAAGCACTTATGAACCCACCCAGAACTCTGTCTATTTTCTCAATATCAAACAATAAAATGATAGGCTTAATCGCTTTATTCCCGACGGAAGACACAATTCGTGAATTGTCTTTCCTTAAGCTGAAAATTGCATCTGCTATCTCCTGACTATACCGACAAGAAGATTGAATCGGCAGAAATCCTTCCATTGGTATCCAATCCGGAGTCTCATTATCCGCTGAATTGTAGATTGCCTGATCAGAATCTCCAATCTTTATTACCGTGCATTTTTCTGGATTAAACAGTGCGTCGATAGCCTGCCTTTGAGCTAAATCGCAATCCTGATACTCATCAACAAATACATATTTAAAACGACTCGAGAACAAGTCAGTATATGAATCAGACAACTCCTTTATAGCTGCTTCAGCATACGAATAGGCATCCTGATAGCGCATTATCCCTTCTTCCTTTATCAGATCAAGGATCAGTGTTTTGAACTGTGCAGCTGAGTTTGTATTCGCTCCAGCCAGAGGCCTTCTTTGTCTTCCAATATAAAGAGCGCCATTGATAAGGTGCAGTGCTTGTGTATGATCAATTCTCTCTGAAAACTGACCTCCTGTCTCAAAGTTTCCCTTTGTTACATACTCAAGCGCACGGTATTGGCCAAACTTTTGCATTCTGTTTAGCATATGCTGTGCGTAGGTTCTGTTATCAACTGCCTGCACATTCTGACCAGCGATTCTTCTTAGATACGGTAATGTCACAAACTTATCTACAAATGACTGTATTGTTCCGATATAATTCGGATAACTGAGAAGTTTATCAGCATAGCCGGAAAGTCTCTTCTTTATCTCATCTACAGCAACATTTGTATGGGAAAGAACACAGATCCCTGCTCCATTCTCGAAAGGCATCCTATCTGCCAGTATCTTTAGCTTAGCAAGGAGCACAGTCGTCTTCCCACTTCCAGGGCAGGCAGCAACATCTGTTGAATGCCAGCATCGAATAACTGTTCTCGCGTCATTAGGAAAATGAGCACCGTTAGGCAGGAGGAGTTTCTCGGTTGATTCTATGTCTTGATCAGAAATAATCCAGTCTGCCATAGGATTCTCCTTCCCTACACTGATTCCCCTGCGGCGTATTTAATGGCGTTGACAATATATCCAATATACGGATCGGCTTCCAATTCCGTTTTAAGCAAAGCTTTCTTTTCTACATCCGTTTTGTATCCATACAGATCCATGTCAAACATCTTCTCTTGAGTAACGCTATCCGGGATTATTGATGTCTTCCAGCGAAGTATGGATGCGAGACACTGTGCCACAATTGCCTTCAATGCGCTACTTCCGTCATCTTTCAGCATCAGATCATACATCTTATAAGCCGTTTCCCCTTGGGAAAGGTCATGCCATCGCTCGTTTTCTGAAGCTACATCTCTATCAGCCTCTGTAATCTTTCGATCTGTAAGGGTGATATGTTCTCGGGCATTCAGAATCTTCTTCCCATAATGTACTGCCTTATGAAAATCATCAGACAAGCAACTCATAGCCAAGCAGTATTCCAACGTCCAACGTGGAGAACAAAATCCACGAACAGATCCATCCGTATATTTTTGGTTTTTTTCCGCTTCTACTTCCCGCGACTCAGTCCTCTTCTCATTGAACGTCTTGACTTTTGTTACAGGATCAATGTCGTAAGGCTTGACATCACAGTCAGTAACCACCGATACCGGAATGCCTATGGTGCTTCCATCCGCCCTAACCATAATGTGACTATACCGAAGGAAGGCAGTACTTCCGACATTCACAATCGAAATACCATGCTTTTCTAACGGGTATCCGAGGATTTCAGCAATGACCGGAACAAGGATGTTCTCGGCATCACCCTCCACCATGATAATGCCCTTTGCAAAGAACAGATTAGCTTTCGTCGAATCAAGGAATCTCTGAAGGAATAAGTAATCACCCTTCTGAAGACCCGTCTTTCCTTCTGTCAGATCATAACCATAACCGTTCTTCATCAGAATCAGATTCTTCAGATTAATCTTTGAAGCAAGAATCGGGCTGTGCGTAGATATAATAATCTGCACATCATTCTCACTGTATTCATTCTGAAGGTAACTGATAAGGCGAAGCTGTGCCTGTGGATGAAGGTGTGCTTCCAATTCCTCAATCAGAGCAAGTTTCATACCGCCTTCGGTATCGTCCTTCAAGAGCAATAATTCCGCAGCAATAAAGAGCAGATTCAGTTCACCGAGTCCCGGATTAATTTCAGGCGCGTTTAACGATAGAGATTCCAGAATAGCCTTTAGTTGTATCTCTGATGTCTTCAGCTTCGCTTCGCTTGGCTGATCCTGATCATTGAAAGACTCCAGATTCTCCCGGATGGTTTGGAGGATTACCTTTCCTTCTTCATCCTCTGTGAAATAGCTTTCGATGCTATTGTTTGCATTCCGAAATATCTGAAGAAGCTTGTGTTCTTCCGTGTTCTTTATTGAAGGATGGCTCAAAAGGATCTGGGAAATCCTTGAACTACGACCAGAACTCATCTCACGCTCCGCATCCCGCAATGGCTTCAGATACACTGCCCGCAATAAGTCCCGTGCTTTTCCATCAATAGTGATGCCGTCATCCGCATCACCGACTCGTAATTCTTGGAAGATTCTATGCCCTTCCTTCCAAGCCCGGTAATGAAGTTGTAGGTAATATCGGAGCCATTCTCCGTCCTTTTCAAAGTTCAGATACTCGATGAAATTCTTAGCTTCGTTTGGGGTGAAGTTAGAAATAGTACAATCAATCTTGAATTCAGGAACAGCTCCCTGCTCATCAGAATAGAAGTCCTCATCGGCTGGTCTGATATACTCATTACTCTCTGTGAGCAGAACCAATTTCAGAGCGTCAATCACAGCTGTTTTGCCCGAATCGTTTTCTCCAATCAGAGCATTGAGTCCCTTATGGAACGTAATAAACAAGCCGGGAGCGCCATCCACAGATTTGAAGCGTCGAAAGTTATACAGTTTCAGTTCCGATACAATCATGTAGCTTGGCCTCCTTTCCTTGTCGTAGTTCCTTCTTTTCCCACTTTCCCCGTATGGATTCCCAGCCACTGCCGGATAAGCTGCACAGTCAGCCACGCCGTTGTCCTCTTGCAAACCAACCCTGGCAACGGTTAAGTTGAGCGGTTGTTTAGGGCATACGGGAGCTTGGAGAGTGGCTGCCTCATGCTAGTTTTTCTTAATCAAGATCTCTCACTCTTTTTGTAGGAACCCCAAGTGGGGACTTGCCGCCGTCCGCCCTTGCGGGCTTGACGGCGAGAACACGCGGTTTCCGGTCCTCCAGACAGGCGGTTTCCGCGAGTCGGAATATCCATTTTAAGTAAGTGAGCAATCATCCAATCAGTCTGGTTTACTCAAGAAACGATTTTCAAATTACACTATCTTCTCCGACATGTGTATTGTATCTTGTGTTTGTAAAAACACCTGTGTAAAAGCTGACAGTCTCGAACTCCAGAAAAATCGAAGGGCTATTGAACTCATCCTATATATTCATCCTTTCAAAATCCTGATGTAATAATCCCAGAAGATTAATAAGGCAATTTGTCTTCTTCACAGGCCTCCATTGGTTTAACCCAGTATTTACAGTAATAAACAAAAACCCTTTATCATTTATCAGGCTTATTGATGTTTCCTTAAATTACTGCGAACCAGCGCCTAAAGATAAATAGCTGTTTAGAACATTTACCTATAAGCATGGTAATCCTGCTGCCGGTCATTTCATCATTCCGATAGCAGTTTCTTTCTCTCTAATTTTAACAGCCTCCTCCATTGTAACGACCCTGATAAGAGGGCCTCCATTTTTTCGATAGGTCGTACCATTCCCGGCATCCTTCACGGCAGCATAAGCTTCAGAACCGAGTTTCTCACCATAGACAGTAAGCAAAACCTCCTTCGCTGAATCCGCATCATTCCTGATATAGGTTTCATCTTGAGTATAAATTATAATCATCTTTCCCTTTATTCCCTTATCGCCAAGCAATATCTTATTTAAAAACACTGTCCATCTTGGTCGCATCATCTCCTTCTAGAAAACTATCTAATTGCGAAATCTGGTTGAGATGTTCTTTAAAAATAATTGCTCGTTCCTTCTCAGAAATATCCTTTTCAATAACTTCATATAATGACGGTATCTGTTCACATAACCCTTGTATTCGCTTAATTGACAGTTTGCAACAAAAATAACTTATCTGCCCAAGGTCGTCCTCATATCTGTCCATGAAGTATACGGCTTTAATATTGTCTTTCTTATTATTTACCGGATAAAAATTCAGTCTTCCATTTCCCGAATGTGCCAATGCATTCCGTAAATGTCCTATAAAACTAAAAACACCGATTCCATTCCTATCCCATGGATAAGTGCTTCTGAGGAATTTATTTCTTTCAAGATCTCTAATTAATTCTTTAATCCTTATATAGTTCTGGTCATCTGAATAATCTTTCTCATTAATCTTGTTCTGGTCCTTATACTTTTCGAAGGGGACAATAATCATTCCAAATAAGCTATTGATTACCTGTGTCACCTCATAAACCTTTTTTTCAGGCTCATCACTATGCTCAGTATATATGGAATCAATTACGTTCATGTTCTGTCTAGTTCTGCTAGAGAAATCCCTGACAAATTCTTGAAAGATATAGCCACTCACAACAAATCCTCCCTTGAATTATTTATCATAAAGTCTCTCATCCTCTTCTCCGTCTCATAATCAGAAAGCATATCCATCTCAAAGCCTTGGTTACAGGACATAAAAGATTCTTTCATTATTTTTAAATTATCACAGTTTTCAACCACTATTTCCGCTGCCAGTAACAGGCGATTATAAACTTGGATCTTTTTCTCATCTTCTCTATGCAACCGAATTTTTGCAATATAATCTGCCCCTTCTTTTTCATATTCCCAACAACAATACTCCTGGATATTAATAAGTTTGCAGACCAGCTTATGCCAGCTCCAACTGTAACGATCCCTGAACAACATGACTAGTTCTTTTGACTTTTCAATGCTTTTATGCCACCCATCACATGAATAAAAAGTCTTCATTCCACACCTGTTAATCGCTCTGACATATTTTGCAATATATGGTTCCAAGAAAAAAGGGTTGACATCGTAGAACTTTATATGCCCGCCAAACGATTCAGCCCACCTGAGTTCATCGTTGAAAAAAGTTACAGGCATACCCATAACGCTGTCTTTCATAAAGAGAATCCTTTCCAACTCCTCGAAAGACATGTTTATCAACTTTTGTACTGATATCCCGCCCTTCAAATGAGTATGCCTTGTAATCTCTTTTCTAGTAGTATAGTACGTGTCATCTATTAGCCCAGATAATGTTGGAAATAGACCTCTTTTTTCAAAGATATTAATTGTATCTTCAGGCAGTTCTAATATTGCCGGTTCATTATCTCGGGGATCAATAAACTCTTCTTCCCAAAATTCCATTTGATGCCTCTTTGGTTCTGTTAGTTTTTAACTTGTATACACTCTGCCCATATTGTCAATGATTCTATTGCAGATATTAATTTCTTATAATAGTCTGTCGGGTTTAGATACGAATCACAATTCCACCATAAAGAATTATCTTTTTGATGATATTCCCAACCTTCTGGAATTGAAGGAAGATTAACTTTCTCAGAAAAAATAATGTTGGCTCCCACATCAGGTCCTGATTTAAAACAAATATACTTTTCTCCTTTTCTATTATCACGAATTTCGAATATTCAATCTCTATCAGAAGTATCCTCAAGCATTCTTTTTGTACTTGGGGCAATATTGGTGTTTCTAGTCTCTAAGGCTTCCCACAGCATTCAATGCACTTGCAAAGTCCCTTTTTGCTTTCTTTATTTTGCCAGAATACCTTAACCTATTAGTTAGAATGTCTCTACATTCTTCATCTGAAAGAATGACCATCACATCCAGCCTTAACCTTGCTCGTGATGCTCCGACATAATAAATAAGTGCATTGTCTCCTGTAAAGGTTTCTTTATCCACATCTATTAAAACGACAGCATCTGCTTCAAGACCTTTAAATTTTCGACAAGTAGTGAATTTATATTTATTCTGGTACTTCCCGTCATATGAAAGACCTGAAAGAACGCTTGTGTTTTCGGTTTTAGTAGTTAAGATAACAATATCCTTGTAACCTTCTGACAATAATTTGTAAATTGCAGAATCTATTCTATGAATTTCGTTAGAAGAATCATCACAGTAATGTATTGTAGCTGGCACACCTTTTATCGCCCCTTCATATACTTTGGGGTTCCGCTCTGTAATAGGTCTTAATGATGTAGTTGCAATATTTTCGGTGTTACGGCAGTTACGATAGAGAGTTAATTTGCAATCCATTTCCTCAATAAATCGTGGCATATTTTTTGCCTGGATCATTTGAAGCCTATCATAAAATACATAGCGCGGACCTCCGGCCGCAACCAAAAATGAAAATGGAACCAACCTCCG
>JAUNJS010000055.1:0-3812 GCA_030533125.1 Eubacteriales bacterium
GGAAATGGCAGAAGGAATTGTCGCGGCTGTGGATATCGGAACGACGACGATCGCGATGTCTTCAATTACAATGCCTTCGACCGCAATGCCTTCGACCGCGATTTCCCCGATTGCAATTTCTTCTCAGGGAGCAGGAGGGCGTGTGCTCCGCACTGTGACCGGCATCAACCATCAGCGCGCCTACGGGGCGGATGTGATCAGCCGGATCGATGCCTCGAACCACGGAAAGGGCGCGGCGCTGCAGGAAAGCATCCTGGGGGATCTGGCAGATCTGCGCGCACAGCTCGGTCTTCCGCAGGATGTGCGGATGATCGTCAGCGGAAACAGCACGATGGAGCACCTGCTGCAGAAACTGCCCTGCCAGACGCTGGGCGTTGCCCCGTATACGCCGGTGGACATCTCCCTGCATATGTATGAAAACATGCAGATCCTGCCGGGCATCAGTACTTTTGTCGGCGCGGATATCGTGAGCGGCATCGTGGCCTGCGGCATGGATCAGAGCGACGAGCTCTGTATCCTTGTGGACCTCGGAACCAACGGCGAAATGGCGATCGGGAACCGGGACAGGATCGTGTCTGCCTCCACGGCAGCGGGCCCGGCCTTCGAGGGCGGCAACATCAGCTGCGGCGTCGCGGGCATTCCCGGCGCGATCAGCAGCGTTGAGATCAGGGATGGGGAAGCGCGCATCCGCACGATCGGGGACAAGGCACCTGTCGGCCTGTGCGGAACAGGCGTCCTGGAAGTCATGTACGAGCTCCTCAAGGAGGAAATCGTGGACGAGACCGGCCTCATGGACGACGAATATGCTGACGATGGGTTTCCGCTCGCGGAGGGAATCGTCTTTACAGCCAAAGATATCCGCGAAGTGCAGCTGGCAAAGGCCGCGGTCCGCGCCGGCATGGAGGTCCTGCTCCAGGAATTCGGCGCGGATTACGAACAGGTCGGGAAACTCTACCTGGCGGGCGGCTTCGGGCAGAAAATCGACCTCGTGAAGGCGGTCGGCATCGGACTTCTCCCTGAAGAACTACTGGGGAAGATCCGGGCGGTCGGCAACAGCTCCCTCGCGGGCGCTGTCATGGCCGCGCAGGACCCGGAGATCCTGCGCAGGATGGAGCGCGTCGCCGCGACGGCAGAGGAGACCGCCCTCGCGGAGAACCCGCGGTTCTCCGACCTGTATATGGAGCATATGTTTTTCCCGGAAGAGGAGTAAGGGTGTCAGTGGGGACGGTTCTTTCGACAACCTTGCGGGGGTGTCAGCGGGGGGTGTCAACGGGGACGGTTCTTTTGACAACCTTGCGGGGGTGTCAGCGGGGACCGGAGACAGAGGACGGGGGTGTCAGCGGGACGGTTCTTTTGACAACCTTGCAGAGGTGTCAGCAGGATGTCAGCGGGGACCGGAGACAGAGGACGGTACACTGTCTCTTTTTTCAGATTCCGGAGCGGAGAATGTCAATTTATCAGAATTTTGAGACACAGAACCGTCCCCTGTCTCCACACCACTTATTTGGAAAGGAGCTGAACATGACGCAAGAAGACGCCATCTCCCTGGCGGAGGAGCTCGGTTTTGCGGGCAGGGGGATTTTCGCGGCAAAGGACCTGAAATTCCTGAAGGAAGTGCGGGATATGTGCAAGTCCGACCGATGCGGGAAGTACAATAAGACCTGGACCTGCCCTCCCGCCTGCGGGACTCTGGCAGAGAGCCGGAAGAAGGCAGGTCAGTACGACTGGGGCATCGTCCTGCAGACAACGGCGCAGATGGAGGACGAGTTTGACGGTGAGGCGATCGAAGAGGCCCAGGTGACACAGCAGGACCGCTTTATAGAATACTGCGCCCGTCTGCGCGAAACAGGAACGGACTTTCTTCCCATGGGCAGCGGCGGCTGCGGACAGTGCATAAAGTGCACGTATCCGGACGCGCCCTGCCGCTTTCCGGACAAAGCCTATGTTTCCATGGAGGCGTACGGGCTTCTGGTAACAGATGTCTGCAAGAGTGCGGACACACCTTATTATTACGGGAAAAACACAGTGACGTTCACCAGCTGCGTGCTGTTTCACGCCTGACGCAGGTCCCGCCCGCACTCCTCAAAAGCGGGCGACATGCGTTTCTGCTCGTTTTTGGCAATTCCATATCGATCTGCAAGGTGCGGCCATTTTTTTCGCACAGTATTCTGGATGACAGAAATTGTTTCGATCGCTTCCCCGGTCTGCATGCGGAAATAATCGGCGACCTCCAGCGCGAGCCGCAGGTCGCGGGAGGGGTCATCGAAATTGACAGCCAGCGACAGCCATGTCTGGTCAGGGACAGGGTTGACGTCGTACGCCGGGGAGAGTTTCCAGTGTTCTCCGGATAAAAGGAAACCGTGGTTGCGCAGATGATCATCCGTGTTGCTGATGCAGATAGAAAGGACCATCCGCCGGTACAGCTCCCGGATGTCCGCTTCCGCGTCTGCGCCAAATGATTCCAGAATCTCCACAAGATCAAGGTAGCTGTGACAGGAGGAGGAGCCATCCGTTTCTCCGAGCAGGTTCATTGCGGAGGCAAAATGGAGACGCGCGGAACCCGTGCGGTCGAAGCGACGGACGAGGAAAGTATCTCCAACTTCTGAAAACCGGCTGAGTGATGCCTCCGGTACGCGGATTCCGCACAGCGCGGCAAGGTCGTGTGCAACCATTTCCCAGGCGCCGATATTCCATTCATCATGCCTGGAGGGGAATTTGGCGATCCACAGATTCCCATCAAGGGCAGCAACATTTGCCTTCGGCCTCGCGCCGCCCAGCGAGGAACCGGGTTCTACAAGCGCGCGGATCCACCGCTCCTCATCACCATCGTTTGTCTCCAGTGAAAAAACAGCATTCTGCAATTCCCTAAGGCGGGCGATCGGCGGCGCTGCCAGAGATTCCCGGTCGGAGAGAAATGTCCCTTCATCGTCACGGAACCGGATTCCGCCCATACGCCCCCCATCGTGGACTCCCAGAAGAAAATCGCTCTCCATGAGCTTCCGCGGCGGTCTGCCTTCTCTCCTGGCATCAATAGCCTCGCGGCGTTCCAGAAGCCGACGTCCCCATCGATACGGAGAGGCATCCGACAAAAAGCCAAAGCAGGGCTTTCCCTTTGGTGGGTACTGCCGTCCGGGCATTGGCAGAAGATCCGGATCGATGGCAAGGTTTGGATGTGCGGCGACCCATTTTCTCGAGTATTCGAAAGAAATCACTTCAGCGCCGCGGGCGCGGTCTATAAAGCATGTCCCGATTACAGGGCTGTCGGGGAGCCATCCGGCTGCCACGACAAAATGATCTGTTTGACCCATCCTGCTCCTTTCTCAGCTGTACCGGCGGTTTTTCAAGCCGATCTTTCTGACAAACAGACGCTTACGTGTCTGATGGCTGAACTCAAACATTAATTCTGCTTTTCCTTATTCCCTCTTGTACCGGTCCAGAGACGCATCCTGCAGGAGACGTCCCAGTTCGTCGTCCTTCGCGATGAGTAAAAGATCCTCCTGAAGCCCAATCGCAGCCAGTACTTTCGCATAGATGCCGATTGCGACGGAAGGAGAACCCTTTTCCACCTTCCAGACGGTCTGCCTGCTGACGCCTGCCCGCTCCGAGACAAGCGCGACAGACAGCTTCCTGCGCAGGCGCGCCAGCCGGATCTGCCCGCCAACGGACTCCAGGATGCGCGCGGTTTTCGGCATGACAAGGATCTTTTTCTGGTTCGGCGTGGCGCGGTTCATGGTCGTCCTCCTTTTTAAATGATAGATTTGTTGCTTATTATAGAGAAAATTAATTATATTGTCAATTATAAGCAACATATC
>JAUNJS010000055.1:3822-7086 GCA_030533125.1 Eubacteriales bacterium
ATGATAGAGGCAATGATAGAGGAGCATGATAGGGGGTGTCAAAAGAACCGTCCCTGATGACACCTCAGGAGAGATCATCTTTAGAAATCTACCAAAAACGCAATATTTTTACCTGACAATACTGACAGATGCCAATATAATATGTATTTGGAGAAGTCTTGAAATGAACGGTATTTCAGACTGCTCCGGAGAAGGCTGCAGGTGCCGTCCCGCATGATACGGGAGGGTGAAAAGGGAAGCAGGTGCAAGACCTGCGCTGTCCCGCAACTGTAAATGGCTGATGACTGTTCAGCATTAATCCGGGAGGTTCCCGCAGAATATTCTGCCTGATGACAGTTCCCGTGTTTTTTGCGAACGGAATCCGCAATCCCCGATATGCCACTGGCGGAGAAACGCTTGAATCTGCCGGGAAGGCCGGGAAATGAGTATGCCATAAGCCAGGAGACCTGCCTGCGGTCTTTAAGGTCACATCGTTTTTGCGCTTTCGTATTTAGGACCTGCAAATAATTAATCTAAGCATCTTTCTTGTCCGGCTTTTAGATTACTGCGTCAGAAAGCATCGCCGTACCCATGAAACGAAGTTTCATTGTCGGCATGCGTTTTCTTCCTTGTACTCGAAAAGCCATACTTCGAAACCTGCTCAGTTAATTGATTTACAGTTCCTTAGATCCGTGAAGCAGGGGATTTGATCAGGATCTGTCTTTTCCTTTTCAAATTTTCGAATCAATTTCGTTGTATCTTCAATTATCTCTTCGAATGAAGATTTGCGGAGATTTGCGGAGATCCGGAAACGCGGGTCGGGGAACGGGCTCGAGGAGGCCCGGCGGGAGCGCGGTACGAAAGGAGATGCAGCATGAAAAAGAAACTGGTGGCTTTGGTGATGGCAGCCGTCCTCACCGGCGCGCTGCTTGCAGGCTGCGGTAGCAGCGGCAGCAGCGGTTCCGGAAGCGGAACGGAGGCGAAGCAGGAGGAAGCTCCCGCACAGGAGGAAAAGCAGGAGGAAGCGGACGCGGCGGAGAATACAGCAGCTGCTGAAGCCGCAGGAGTCGGGGAAACAGCAGAAGCAGCAACAGAAACAGCTGCCGGAGCGGCAACAGCCGCGGAGACAACCGCGGAGACAGCAGCGTCCGCTGATGCGGACGCGGAGATGACGGATCAGGAAGCAGCGGATGCTGTGGCGGCCCTGATCGACGCGATCTATGTGCAGCAGTGGACAGAGGAGACCGACGCGCAGATCGAGGCGGCGAAGGCCGGCTGGGACGCGCTGACGGACGAGCAGAAGGCCCTGGTCGAGGGCGAGGAAGCGGATCCCGATTACTTCGGCCGCGACACGGGCGACGCCTCGGCGGACGACCCCCGCAACGTGGGTGAGATCGGGGAGAACGAACTGCTGGTCGTGAGCTTCGGAACGTCCTTCAATGAGAGCCGCGCGCTGGATATCGGCGGCATCGAGGCGGCGCTCCAGGAGGCCTATCCCGACTGGTCCGTGCGCAGGGCGTTTACCTCCCAGATTATCATCAACCACATACAGGCGAGGGACGGCGAGAAGATCGACAACGTCGGGCAGGCACTGGCCCGCGCGAAGGAAAAAGGTGTGAAGAACCTGGTCGTGCAGCCGACGCACCTGATGCACGGCGCGGAGTATGATGACCTGATCGCGGCAGTCCAGGCTGTGGCGGGTGATTTTGAGACCGTCCGTGTCGCGGAGCCCCTTCTGGGCGAAGTCGGCGAGGACGCCACGGTGATCAACGAGGACAAGGCTGCAGTAGCCGAAGCCGTCGTGGCACAGGCCATGGAGGATGCAGGCTATGCGGATCCTGCCGCAGCGGCAGCGGACGGCACGGCATTGGTCCTGATGGGCCACGGCACGGCGCATGTCGCGAAGGTGACCTACAGCCAGATGCAGGCCCAGATGGATGCGCTGGGCTATACGAATGTCTTTGTCGGCACGGTCGAGGGCGAGCCTGAGGAGACCGCGTGTGATGTCATCATCGGCAAGGTGAAAGAGGCGGGCTTTACGAAGGTCCTTCTCCGTCCCCTGATGGTGGTCGCGGGCGACCACGCCAACAACGACATGGCGGGCGACGATGACGATTCCTGGAAGAGCATGTTCGAGGCGGACGGAAGTTTTGAGAGCATCACTCCTCAGATCGCCGGTCTCGGCAGGATCCCCGCGGTGCAGGAGGTCTATAAGGCCCACGCGGCGGCAGGATTCGAAGCGGAGCCGCTGGCAGTGGAAGAAGCAGCTGCAGAGGGAGCCGCGGGAGAGGCGGAAGCTTCCGGAACACCTGAGGATAAGGAGGCGGCGGATGCCGTGGCAGCGATGATCGATGCGATTTACGTTCAGGAATGGACAGAGGAGACCGACGCGCAGATCGAGGCGGCGAAGGCCGGCTGGGACGCGCTGACGGACGAGCAGAAGGCCCTGGTCGAGGGCGAGGAAGCGGATCCCGATTACTTCGGCCGCGACACGGGCGACGCCTCGGCGGACGACCCCCGCAACGTGGGTGAGATCGGGGAGAACGAACTGCTGGTCGTGAGCTTCGGAACGTCCTTCAATGAGAGCCGCGCGCTGGATATCGGCGGCATCGAGGCGGCGCTCCAGGAGGCCTATCCCGACTGGTCCGTGCGCAGGGCGTTTACCTCCCAGATTATCATCAACCACATACAGGCGAGGGACGGCGAGAAGATCGACAACGTCGGGCAGGCACTGGCCCGCGCGAAGGAAAAAGGTGTGAAGAACCTGGTCGTGCAGCCGACGCACCTGATGCACGGCGCGGAGTATGATGACCTGATCGCGGCAGTCCAGGCTGTGGCGGGTGATTTTGAGACCGTCCGTGTCGCGGAGCCCCTTCTGGGCGAAGTCGGCGAGGACGCCACGGTGATCAACGAGGACAAGGCTGCAGTAGCCGAAGCCGTCGTGGCACAGGCCATGGAGGATGCAGGCTATGCGGATCCTGCCGCAGCGGCAGCGGACGGCACGGCATTGGTCCTGATGGGCCACGGCACGGCGCATGTCGCGAAGGTGACCTACAGCCAGATGCAGGCCCAGATGGATGCGCTGGGCTATACGAATGTCTTTGTCGGCACGGTCGAGGGCGAGCCTGAGGAGACCGCGTGTGATGTCATCATCGGCAAGGTGAAAGAGGCGGGCTTTACGAAGGTCCTTCTCCGTCCCCTGATGGTGGTCGCGGGCGACCACGCCAACAACGACATGGCGGGCGACGATGACGATTCCTGGAAGAGCATGTTCGAGGCGGACGG
>JAUNJS010000055.1:7186-12306 GCA_030533125.1 Eubacteriales bacterium
ACGACATGGCGGGCGACGATGACGATTCCTGGAAGAGCATGTTCGAGGCGGACGGCAGCTTTGAGAGCATTACGCCTCAGATCGCCGGCCTCGGCAGAGTCCCCGCGGTGCAGGAGGTCTATAAGGCCCACGCGGCGGCAGCTATCGATGCGGAATCTGTGGAAGAAACCGGGGACGCAGCGGCAGCAGCCGGAGATGCCGGAGACGGAGAGGAAGCGGCAGAAACCGGGGACGGAGACGCATCAGCTGTAGCAGCTGACACCGCGGCGGTTCTTGAGGACGGAATATACACGGCTGTCTTCACGACGGACAAAAAAAGCATGTTCCATGTCAATGAGGCTTATGAGGACAAGGGAACCCTGACCGTTCAGGACGGACAGATGACCATCCATGTCAGCCTTGCCTCCAAAAAAATCGTCAACCTCTTTCCCGGCACTGCGGAGGATGCCCGGAAGGAAGGCGCGGAGCTTCTGCAGCCCACCGAGGATGAAGTGACCTGTAAGGACGGCACAAAAGAGACTGTCTATGGTTTCGACATTCCTGTGCCTGTGATCGGAGAGGAGTTTGACTGCGCGCTGATCGGCACAAAGGGAAAATGGTATGACCACAAGGCCACAGTCTCAGACCCTGTGCCCGCGGAGTAATCTGCCGGAATACATGAACAGAAAATGCCGGCTGTAAGCCGGAGGGCATAGTCATTTTTCAGACAGCCGCTGCCCGCGGCTGCAATATCAGCGGGCGGCGGCTGTTGATTTCGTATTACGCCAGAATATGCGGCCTGTACGTTTGCAAAGGCAAAAGCACTCCAGCCGTACAGGTGAAAAATATATCATTCAGAGTGAGACATTTTATGGCACTTTACTGTGATAATCAGTTAAAATCTATAACAGAGGGCATCCGCGGGGCGGATCCGGACGCCGTCAGGAGGGCGCGGGAATATGTGCAGACGCTCGCAGCTCCTCCCGGGAGTCTCGGAAAGCTGACCGACGCGGCTGTGCAGCTGGCGGGCATTACCGGCAGAGTGAAAAACAGGCTGGAAAAGCGCCGGATCATTGTTCTGTGTGCGGACAACGGTGTCGTCGAGGAGGGAGTCTCTGTCACACCGCCTTCCGTCACCCTGGCCCAGGCGGTCAATATGACAAAGTACCAGACGGGCATGTCCACGCTGGCAAAGCACTTCGGGTGTGAGGTCGAGGTCGTGGATGTGGGGATTTACGCCGACCTTCCGCTGGACGGGAGCCCGGCGGAAGCAAAACTGAATGTGCCGGACGGCATGCCTGCGCGGGCGGAAACCATTTCTGCAGCCGGCAGCCCGGCTGAGACAAAACTGAATGTGCCGGACGGCATGCCCGCACCGGCGGAAAAACTTTCTATGGCCGGGTGCCCGGCGGAGGCGGCTCCACTTCGCTATGCCGGCGCTGCCGGCGGCATCCTTCCCAGGAAGATCCGGCCCGGTACCGCCAACCTGTACCGCGAGCCCGCCATGTCCCGCCGGGAGACCCTGGAGGCGATCGGTGTCGGGATCGAGCGCGCCAGAGCTGCGTCGCAGGACGGGATCAAAGTGATCGGCGTCGGAGAGATGGGGATCGGGAATACGACGACTTCCGCCGCCGTCCTCTCTGCCCTCACGGGACTCTCCATCGAAGAAGTCACCGGCCGCGGAGGCGGCCTCACGGACGCGGCGTTTGCCCGGAAAAAGGAGATCATCGCCGGAGCGGTCGCCCTTCACAGGCCGGATCCTGCCGATCCTGTCGACGTCCTCGCGAAAGTCGGAGGCCTGGATCTGGCCGCGATGTGCGGCGTATACCTTGGCGCGGCGGCATGCCGGATCCCGGTTGTGGTCGACGGGTTCATCTCCATCGTCGCGGCACTCTGCGCCGTGCGGCTGTGCCCCGCCGCGAGAGATTTCATGTTCCCTTCCCACGCCTCGGCGGAGCCGGGCTATCTGTGGGCTGCGGACGAGATCGGACTCAGTCCCTGGCTTATGCTGAATATGCGCCTCGGGGAGGGCAGCGGCTGTCCCCTGGCCTTCCAGATCCTCGATGCCGCCTGCGCGCTGATGAACGACATGGCGACCTTTGAGGACGCGCAGATCGACGACGGCTATCTGGAAGAGATCCGCGCGATGGAGAATCCCGGCACGGGGCAGGCAAGGCAAGCGGGAGCGTTCTCATGAGCGGCCCGTTCGATCCTCTTTATGCGGGTCAGGATCTTCTGAAAACACTGTTCCGCTTTATGCAGCTTGAGGTAAATGAGAAAAATGATACAGATCCGGGGGCTGACAAAAACATTCGGGAAGTTCACGGCGGTCGATCATCTGGACCTGACGATACAGACCGGTGAGTTTTTTGGTCTTCTGGGTCCGAACGGCGCCGGAAAAACGACGACGATCAGCATGCTTTCCACCGTCCTCCTTCCGACATCCGGCCAGATCCTGATTGACGGGAAGGTCCTGGACAGAAAAGCCGCGAAGGAGAAGCGCAAACTCAGCGTGATCACACAGGAATATTCGATGCGCCAGGATATGACCATGGACGAAGTCATGGAATACCAGGGGCGCCTGTATTTCCTGCCGAAAAAAGTGATCCGCGAGAGATCGGACAGGCTTCTGGAGTTTGCGGGGCTTGCGGAATTCCGGAAACGTACGGTGCGGCACCTGTCCGGCGGCATGAAAAGGAAGCTGATGATCTGCAGGGCGCTTCTGACGCAGCCGGAGATCCTGCTGCTCGACGAGCCGACGGCAGGCATGGACGCCCTGTCCCGGCGGCAGATGTGGAACATGCTCCGCTCGATCAACAGCGGAACCATGACGATCATCCTGACCACGCACTATATCGAGGAAGCCCAGGCGCTGTGCGGGCGGGTCGCCCTCCTGAACCGCGGAAAGCTGCAGAAGCTGGATACACCGGCCAATCTCATCGACGAGCTGGGAGCCTTTGCCGTGGACGAGATGATTGACGGAAATCTGAAAACACGGTATTTTCATGACAGGGCAGAGGCAATCGCGTGCCTGTCCGCGGGACACGAGGAAGCAGCTCTGCGGGCGACGACGCTCGAGGACGTTTTTATCGAGTGCGCCGGCACGCCGATCAACAAAGCGTAAAATCGACCTGTACGGTTGCAGGCGAAAAAGTGATTTTATGGCAGCTTGCTGCCAATAAATCGTCTTTTGCATTTGCAACCGTACAGATAGAAAAATAAGACAGGTGTTATGGGAATTATCACAGTTCTCTGGGAGAAATGGACCGAATTCAAGAGGGATTTTTACAAGATCACTGTCGCGGCGATGATCTCTCCCCTGATGTACCTGCTCATTTTCGGGATGGGCATTCAGACGACTTCCCACGGGGAACCCTATCTGCACTTTCTGATCCCGGGCATTGTCGCCATGGCGACGATGAACGGGAGTTTCGGAGCGATCGCCCAGAACATGAGCGTACAGAGGCTTTATGAAAAAGCGCTGGACCAGGTCATGGTCTCGCCGACGCCGCTGTGGCAGTTCATAGTGGGACAGATCCTCGGAGGAAGTCTCAGGGGCATGTACGCGGCGGGAGTCATTCTGCTGCTGACAGGCCCGATCCGGACCGACCTCATCTTTAATGGCTGGTCCTTTCTGATCATGTTCCTGAACGGGACGGTGTTTTCCACGATCGCGCTGACACTCTCCTTTCTCGCAAAGAGCTACACAGACGCGCCCCGGTACACATCGTACATCATCATGCCGATGTCGTTCCTCTGCAACACATTTTTTTCGACCGATCAGATGCCGGGCGGTTTCCGGCAGGTGATCTCGCTCCTCCCCCTCTCGCAGGCGAGCGCCATGATCCGCGCGATCTCAAACGGGGAGCCCTCCGGATGGTTCGGCTACGCGGTGCTTCTTGTATATCTGGCGGTATTTTCGGCGCTTTCAGTCGGCTTTATTTATAAAAAGAAAAATCTGTGAGATAATGGCGGGAGAGCACGTTTTTTCGATGAAAAAAATACTTTTTATGCTATTAATTGTATATGCTCTGGCGCCGGCCATGTCTGTACAGGCAGATTCGCTGCTTTCCTACGCGATGACTCCTGTTTATCCGCAGGACATTGAAGACGGGGAGTACACGGTGGAGGCCCGTTCCGATTCAAAGTATTTCAACGTGAAGGACGCGGTCCTGACCGTCCGGGACGGGCAGATGCGCCTGCGCTTTACGATCCCGTCTTTGAGTTATCTCTATGTTTATGAGGGGACGGCAAAGGAAGCGCGGAAGGCGGAGGAATCGGACTGGATCCCCCGTGAGCAGGAAGGGGAAACCAGCGTTTTCGAAATTACGGCCGACGCTCTGAATAAAGAGATCCCGTGCGCCGCCTATTCGAAGGCGAGGAAGCGCTGGTACGGAAGGAACCTGGTGATCTACGCCGCTTCCCTTCCGGCGGATGCGCTCAGGATCAGCCTGCCGGATTATGATCTGATCGACCGGGCGCTCGCGTATTACGAGGAGGCGGGGTTTACGGACGGTGAAAAGGCGGAAAATATAAAAGAGGCTGAAACTTCAAAAGAGTCTGAAACTGCACTGAACGAAGAAACTGCAGAAAATGCTTCCGCCCAGGGAAAGGTTTCTGCTGTGGAAGATGCGGAAAACGCTGAGAATAAAGACTCGGGCGCCGGTTTCGACACGGGGAAGAGCCCGGAAGCAGTCCGTGTGGACCTCGATGACGGCGAGTATTCGATCGAATGCAATATGACCGGGGGAAGCGGCCGCGCGAGCATCAGTTCCCCGGCCCTGTTCGTGGTCCGGGACGGCCGCGCCTATGCGCGCCTGATCTGGAGCAGCACCTATTACGACTATATGCTGGTCGACGGAGTGCGGTACGAAAACCTGACGACGGATGGCGGAAACTCCTCGTTTGAAATTCCGGTCACAGTGATGGATGAGGGCATGACCGTGATCGCGGACACGACAGCCATGGGGGACCCTGTCGAAATAGAGTATGTCCTGACGTTTTATTCGGACAGCATCGGCGACAGGGGACTGGTGCCGCAGGAAGCCGCGAAGAAGGTGCTGACCGTGGCACTGGTCATCATTGTGGCCGGAGGGATCCTGAACCATTTTGTGAAGAAGAGCAGACAGTGAGCACCGGCG
>JAUNJS010000318.1 GCA_030533125.1 Eubacteriales bacterium
CTTCGCCGGTGACGTATTTCTGGGTGGACTCGATGAAGGCCTGTTCCGCCTCGCGAAGGGGGGTGAACCATTTTCCTTCGTAGACGAGGGAGGCAAATTTGTGGCCGATGTCGTCCTTCATGGCGTAGGTGTCGCGGTCAAGAATGAGTTCTTCGAGCTGCTGGTGGGCCTCCATGAGGATGGTGCCGCCGGGGGTCTCGTAGATCCCGCGGGACTTCATGCCGACGACGCGGTTTTCCACAATGTCAACGATGCCGATGCCGTTCTCGCCGCCGATTTTGTTGAGCTTCCGGATGATATCGGAGACCTTCATGGCTTCGCCGTTCAGGGTCTTCGGGATGCCGCCTTCGAAGGTCAGGGTGATGTAGGTGATCTCATCGGGGGCTTTCATGGGGGTCTGGCTCAGAACCAGAAGATGGTCATAGTTGGGCGCGTTCGCGGGGTCCTCGAGCTCCAGACCCTCGTGGCTGATATGCCAGAGGTTCCGGTCACGGCTGTAGCTGCTGTCGGCGGAGAAGGGAAGCTCGATGCCGTGCGCCTTGCAGAACTCGATTTCGGATTCGCGGGAGTCCATGTTCCACTTGGGGCTTCTCCAGGCGGCGATGATGTTGAGATCCGGCGCCAGCGCCTTGATGCCCATCTCAAAACGGATCTGGTCGTTGCCCTTGCCGGTCGCGCCGTGGCAGATTGTCGTCGCGTTTTCCTTCCGCGCGATTTCGACGAGTTTTTTCGCGATCAGGGGACGGGCCATGGAAGTGCCGAGGAGGTACTTGTTCTCATAGACGGCGTGCGCCTGTACACAGGGAACAATATATTCATCGGCGAATTCGTCGCAGACGTCCAGAATATAGAGCTTGGAAGCGCCGCAGTATTTCGCGCGCTCTTCGAGGTGATTCAGTTCCTCTTCCTGTCCGCAGTCGATGCAGACACAGATGACTTCAAATCCGTAGTTTTCCTTCAGCCACGGGATGATGGCCGTTGTATCCAGTCCGCCGCTGTAGGCGAGAATCACTTTTTCGTTTGTGGTGCTCATAAAAGGTTTCCTCCTGCAATCTAAAGAACGAATGATGGAATATCATGCTGCAATCTGAAAAACAAATGATGGGAGATCATAAAGGCTGAATAACAGATGATATTATTTCGAAAATGCCGCGTACAGCAAAATGAGATGGGTATCCGTAATCCTGTATACAGCGTAAATCACTATACAACATCCGGAAGGTAAATGCAAGCCCTAAAATACGCATAAATTGAATTTAGAATGAATAAATATACAATATTTACAAAAATATACAAGAATCCGGTTGGAATATTCATTCCGCTCATCCATCCGGAGAGACCGGCAGAGGAAGAAAGAGACCGGGAGAAGAGGGCGGACGAAGAGAGAAACCGGTTGAGGACGGAGAGAAAGTGAGAGACCGGGAGAGACCGACAGAGAAAGAAAGAGACCGGGAAAGGTAGAGAAAAGCCGATAGAGGAGGAACGAAACCGGGAGTATCCGGACAAAGCTCCGGGCAGTTTTTCCGATCCAGAGCGGGGAGGGGCGCGCAGACGCTCGCGCGCGGATCCCGCCTTGGATTCCCTGGATGCCCTGCGCTCCGGTGTCGCGCGCAGACGCGCTCGCGCGCGGATCCCGCCTGCGGAGTCTGTTTCCGCCCGGAGAGGTACAGCGCTGCGTGCCTGTTTGTTTTCTATATGCGTTCTATATGCGGAATGCGGGACATATGTGTATAACCGATGCGATTATTGGTATATTTATTGCATAAATAGGGGTTATTATGAATATTATGCTGTAATATACAGCTATGCTTGACATATATGCATTTCAGGTGTATATTGTACGGAACCTGTCAGAATTCCGGAGCGTATATCTTCCGGGAATCGTTTCCAACGATTTAGAATATTAGTCTTGAAATCAGGGCGCCGGAAAGTGTACTATTGCCTGTGGACATCGGCAGGAAATCATTCTGCGAATATAAATTAAGAAAATATTAGTTTTATGAAGATAATGATATAAGAAGTGATTCGGGTGAGCGAATGTTGAATACAGGTGCTCTGCCGCGGTAATTCCGCTGTGCCGCTTCTTTATTAATTGCCGCTGTTCGATTGTTGTCGTTTTTTTTGTGGTTGTTTTGGTATGGGGGATTGTATGCCCGGTAAATTTGTTCCGACAGAGATTCGCATCCGCGCGATGCTGCTTGAAGATTATGAGCAGGTACACCGTCTGTGGATGACGATCCACGGGTTCGGGATCCGGAGTATCGACGATTCCAAAGAGGAGATCGAGCGCTTTTTAAAAAGGAATCCCACGACGAGCGTGGTCGCCGTCTGCGGGGAAAAGGTGGTCGGAGCGATCCTCTGCGGAAGCGACGGCCGGCAGGGCTGCCTGTACCATGTGTGTGTGGCAAAAAAATTCCGCCGCCGGGGGATCGGCCGCCAGATGGTCGGATATTGTATGAACGCCCTCAGGCGGGAGAAGATCAACCGTGTGACGCTGATCGCATTTACAAAAAACGATGTCGGGAATGCCTTCTGGAAACAGATCGGCTGGACCGTTCGGACGGACCTGAACTATTATCAGTTCGTGCTGAACGAGGACAATATCACGCGGTTTGTGGAGTATCAGGAGGAGTGAAAAGAGCAGGAGGCTTTTTCACAGGAGGCTGAACAATGGTCAAAAAAACAGAGGGCGGCGTAACAGCCGCAAAAGGGTTTTCGGCGGCGTCGGCCGCCGCGCGGATCAAATATCAGGGCCGGACGGACATGGCGATGATCTTCAGCGCCTCTCCCTGTACGGCGGCGGGGACGTTTACGAGGAATGTCGTCAAGGCGGCGCCGGTTATCTGGGACAGGGACCGGATCAGGGAGAATCAGCCTGTGCATGCCGTGGTTGTCAACTCGGGCATCGCGAACGCGTGCACCGGCCGCGAAGGGCTGGAGTACTGCCGGCAGACGGCGGAGGCGGCGGGCGCCCTGCTGCAGGTCCCGGCGGACTCCGTGCTCGTCGGTTCCACGGGCGTGATCGGTTTTCAGCTGCCCATGGACCGGATCCGGACGGGGATCGAGGCGCTGGTCCCCGCGCTGGGGGACAGCCTTTCGCACGGAACCGACGCGGCGCGGGCCATCATGACGACCGATACGCATAAAAAAGAATGTGCCTGCACGGTGGAAATCGGCGGAAAGACGGTGACCGTGGGCGGCATGTCCAAGGGGTCCGGGATGATTCATCCCGATATGTGCACGATGCTGGCCTATGTCACGACCGATGCCGCTGTGTCGCAGCCTGTTCTGCAGAAGGCCGTCAGCGCGATCGTGGAGGAGACGTTTAATATGATCTCGGTTGACGGGGACACCTCGACAAACGACACGCTCCTGGTCCTCGCCAACGGAGAGGCGGGGAATACTCCGGTCACGGAAGCGGCAGGCGCGGACTATGAGGCTCTGTACGAGGCGCTCCGCGCGGTGTGCCGGGATCTTGCCATGCAGATGGCCGGTGACGGCGAGGGGGCCACGAAGCTGATCGAGTGCACGGTCACGGGTATGGACACCCTGGAGCACGCCCGCACACTGGCCAAATCCGTCATCACCTCGAGCCTTACCAAGGCGGCGGTCTACGGCAGTGACGCGAACTGGGGCCGGATTCTGTGCGCCCTGGGCTATGCGGGGGTCGATTTCGATCCGAATGACCTGCAGCTGTATTTTGTGGAAGATGCCGCGGGAACTGCCGGAAACGGGGGAGTTCCGGAAGCCGACAGCTCCAAAAAGATGCTGATTTTCACAGACGGCGCGGCCGCCGATTACAGCGAGGAAGAAGCCACGGCGCTTTTGAAAAAGGAAAAAGTCACGATTCTCGCGCAGTTCCATATGGGCGCGGAGACAGCCACCGCGTGGGGCTGTGATCTCACGTATGATTACGTCAGGATCAACGCGGACTACAGAAGCTGAGTGAGTGCTGCCGCGCGGGACTGCGGCCTCACGCAGGATTACGTCAGGATCAATATGGATTACAGAAGCTGAGCGCTGCCGCGCGGGACTGCGGCCTCACGCAGGATTACGTCAGGATTAACGCGGACCGTACGTGCAGCAGCCATTATAATACAACAGCCACTATAGCATTACAGGCGTTATAGCATTACAGGCAG
>JAUNJS010000056.1 GCA_030533125.1 Eubacteriales bacterium
AAACATAAAGATAAAGATCAGGATTAAAATCAAGTAATGGGAGGGAGATATGATAGACATCAAGTTTTTGCGTGAGAATCCGGATGCAGTCAGGGAGAATATTAAGAAGAAATTCCAGGACGCGAAGCTTCCGCTGGTAGATGAAGTGATCGAGTATGACGCGAAGAGCCGCGCCGCCCAGAAGGAAGCGGACGCGATCCGCGCGGAGAAGAAGAAAATCTCCAAACAGATCGGCGCGCTGATGAAGCAGGGCAAAAAGGAAGAGGCCGATGAGATCAGACGGCAGGTCGCGGACAACAGCCGCATCGACGAGCTGGACGCGATCAAGCGGGAAGCCGATGAGATCGTGAGAAAAGACATGATGCTCATCCCCCAGATCATCGATCCGTCCGTCCCGCTCGGGCCCGATGACAGCTGCAACGTGGAGATCGAGAAATTCGGCGAGCCGGTGGTCCCGGAATTTGAGGTTCCCTACCACACGGAGATCATGAAGAGATTTAACGGCATCGATCTCGATGCCGCTGGCGATGTCGCGGGGAACGGCTTCTATTATCTGATGGGAAACATCGCGCGGCTTCACTCCGCCGTCATTTCCTACGCGCGGGATTTCATGATCAATAAGGGCTTCACCTACTGCGTACCGCCCTTCATGATCCGCAGCCGCGTCGTCACCGGCGTCATGAGCTTCGCGGAGATGGACGCCATGATGTACAAGATCGAGGGCGAGGATCTGTATCTGATCGGCACCTCCGAGCATTCCATGATCGGTAAGTTCATCGATCAGATCATCCCGGAGGAAAAGCTCCCCCAGACCCTGACCAGCTATTCCCCCTGCTTCCGCAAGGAAAAAGGCGCGCATGGCATCGAGGAGCGCGGCGTCTACCGCATCCACCAGTTTGAAAAGCAGGAAATGATCGTCGTCTGCAGGCCCGAGGAGTCCATGGACTGGTACAACAAGATGTGGTCCTACACCGTGGAGCTTTTCCGCAGCATGGACATCCCGGTCCGCACGCTCGAGTGCTGCTCCGGCGACCTCGCGGACCTCAAGGTCAAGTCCTGCGACGTCGAGGCGTGGTCCCCCCGCCAGAAGAAGTATTTCGAGGTGGGCAGCTGTTCCAACCTCGGCGACGCACAGGCGCGCCGCCTGCAGATCCGCGTCAGCGGCGAAGGCGGGAAGAAGTACCTGGCCCACACCCTCAACAACACGGTCGTCGCGCCGCCCCGCATGCTGATCGCCTTCCTCGAGAACAACCTGCGCGCGGACGGAACCGTCGCCATCCCGAAGGTCCTGCAGCCCTACATGGGCGGCATGACGGAGCTCGTTCCGGAAAACTGATCCCGCAGCAGGCCCCGGGCGTGCGTCTGAGAGGAGAAGAACAATTGCATAAATACTTAAGAGCAGTTGGGTTCTCCGATCCGATGAATGCGATGGACCGGCTGAACCTGATCGATGATATCAAGAAAAAGGCCTCTTACCGCGAAAGCGCCGCATCCCTGGAAGAGGAAAACGAGATGCTTTCCGAGTACCGCCTGGAGCTGGGCGGGGGACTCGGGCTGTCCATGACAGGTGTCTTTGAGGAGGAGAATGATTTTCTGGCCGGGGAGATCGAACCGTACCTCATGCCTGAGACACTGACTTCTATGGAAGAAGTATTTGTGGAACAGAAAATAGACAACCGATCCTTCGCGGGGATTTGCGATGATCTGCGGATCGGGACGACCCTGATCTTCCGGCTGCTGAACCCGGTGGAATACCTGCGTTTCGGATTCCTCGAGGATCTTCCCTGTCCAGGGACAAGCGTATGCCTCTCCGCGCTGTCCATAGAAGGAACGGTGGTACTGCCGCTTGAGAAAACCCCGTTTGAACAGCAGGTCATTGAAAGGCGCGCCGAGCGCCGCAGGAGGATGATGGAGGAGGCCATGGACGGCGACGAGCAGGCCATGCAGAAGATTACCACGGAGGATATGGACACCTACAGTGATCTTCTGGACAAAATCGCTGACAATGATATCCTGTCCCTGGTGGATTCCTTTTTCATGCCCACCGGGGCCGAGTGTGATATTTATTATATTCTGGGAGAAATCCTCTCCTGCAGGCAGGTCCGCAATCCCTATACGCTGGACCGGATCCACATCCTTTCCATACGCTGCAGCGGAATTGATTTTACAGTGGGGATCAACGACAGGGATCTCTACGGGCATCCGGAACCGGGCCGGCGCTTCAAGGGCGTCATCTGGCTTCAGGGAATCATTCAGTTTCCTGGGGCGTCTGCCTGATAGAAAATAAAATATAATACTGAAAGAAACAGAGCAGGGATCTGCAGATCAGGAACGGGAAGTTCACGGTCTGCAGGTCCCTTTATTTTTTCAATTATGAGCAGCCTTTTTCCCGGAAGGCATAGCAGGCGCCTGTTAATGATTTCCTGCAAATAAAAGGGCAAAGATTTGGGAGCACCGGTTCTGCCTTGTGCTGGTTATATTGATAAAACTTAATTAGGCAGAACAAATCAAGGTTGACAAGGCTAACCGGGCATGCTACAATTGCCTGTGATTAAACAAAGCTAACCTGATTAGCGAATTATAACTACTTGGTTTCCCGGAGCATCTGCCGGGAGCACACAGGAGGAGAATATGCTGCCATTGAGTCTGGCTGATCCGGGGAAGGAACAGATCATTCAAAGAATAGGCGGAAGCGCGCAGGTGCGTCAGCATCTGGAAAACCTGGGATTTGTCGCAGGGGGGACTGTCACGGTTATATCTGTTCTGAATGGAAATGTGATTGTGAAGGTAAAGGAATCGAGAATTGCGCTCGATGAAAAAATGGCCGGAAAGATCATGGTATAACGGGATGTCACGGCCGCCGCTTTTTCTGCCTCAGGCAGAATATAGTTCGATCATATGTGTCAGGAGGGGAAACAATTGAAGACACTTAGAGATGTAAAAATCGGAGAAACTGCGAAAGTAAAAAAACTGCACGGGGAGGGCGCGGTCAAACGCCGGATCATGGATATGGGCATCACAAAGGGAGTGGAGGTCTATGTCCGAAAGGTCGCCCCGCTCGGGGATCCGGTCGAAGTCACTGTGCGCGGGTACGAGCTCTCTATCCGCAAGGAGGATGCCGCGATGGTGGAGGTCGAGGAATAGAAAAACCCGGGGTTATTCCGCAGTTCGCGGCTGTTTTCGGCATGCCGCGATGGTAGAGGCCGGGGGACAGGAACCCCAGGGGTCATTCCGCAGTTTACGGTCGTTTTTGCATAGCGTGAAGGTGGAGGCCGGGGGACAGGAAAAACACCGGCTTCGTCAACAGGTTTTGGCAATACGCAGGAGCCGCCGGCACAACTCCGTAACGGAAGATGAGGAAAAGTTCTATCAGAATAGATCATGATAATGGAGGAGTAGAGAAATGGGAGTGAAAATCGCGCTCGCGGGGAATCCGAACAGCGGCAAGACGACGCTGTTTAACGCGCTCACCGGATCCAATCAGTTCGTGGGGAACTGGCCGGGTGTCACGGTTGAGAAAAAAGAAGGGAAACTGAAAAACAACAAGGATGTGTCCATCATGGACCTGCCGGGGATTTATTCTCTTTCGCCGTATACGCTGGAAGAGGTCGTGGCGAGAAACTATCTCATCGAGGAGAGGCCGGACGCGATCCTGAACATTATCGACGGCACGAACCTGGAGAGAAACCTGTATCTGACGACCCAGCTCGTGGAGCTCGGCATCCCGGTTGTGGTCGCGGTCAACATGATCGATCTGGTCAGGAAAAACGGCGATGTTCTCAACAAGGATGCGCTCGCGTCCGCGCTGGGATGCAGGGTCGTCGAGATTTCCGCGCTGAAGGGCACAGGCGTCATGGAAGCGGCGCAGGAGGCCGTCGAGGCGGCAAAAATGGACAGGACAGTCCCGCAGCACACATTCTCGGGGCCGGTGGAGCACGCCATCGCCCATATCGAGGAGGCGGTCGTCCACAACATGCCGGAGGAGCAGCAGCGCTGGTACGCGATCAAGGTGTTTGAGAGGGACGACAAGGTTCTCGAACTTCTGCAGATCAGCCCGGAGACGCTCGCGCACATCGAGAAGGACATTCAGTCCGCGGAAAAAGAGCTCGATGACGATGCCGAGAGCATCATCACCAACGAGAGGTATCTCTATATTGCGGATGTCATTGAGGCATGTTATAAAAAGAATAAATCCGGGGAACTGACGACTTCCGACAGGATCGACAGGATTGTCACGAACCGCTGGCTGGGGCTCCCCATTTTCGCCGCGGTGATGTTCTTTGTCTACTGGATCGCGATGGTGGGCGTCGGGGCCTCCGCGACGGACTGGGCGAATGACGGGCTTTTCGGGGACGGCTGGCATCTCTTCGGGAACGGGACCGGGGCGTATGAAGCCGCGGCGGAAGAGTTCGGCGATGCGCGGAACGTCATCGACGCGTTTGTCGGGATTGACAATTATATGAATGAAGAGGAAGAGGTCGACCTGGACGGCGTCAGGACGGCTGTCGCCGGCGTCGCCGCGGGCGCGTCCGCGGAGTATACGCTCGAGGACGAGGAGACCCTCGCTACCGAGGATGTCACGTACACGGCGGACCAGCTTCCGGAAGCAATGGAAATCTTCGAAAAATACGAAGGGGCGGAGCCTGATCCCGCGGAGTACGGAATCTGGGTGCCCGGCATCCCTGTGATCATCGAGGGGTTCCTGGATAAGATGGGCGTTGCCGGCGTCGTAAAGGCGCTGATCCTCGACGGGATTGTCGCCGGTGTCGGCGCGGTCCTCGGCTTTGTGCCGCAGATGCTGGTCCTGTTCCTGATGCTGGCCTTCCTTGAGGCCTGCGGATACATGGCGCGGATCGCCTTCGTTCTGGACCGTATTTTCCGGAAATTCGGCCTGTCCGGCAAATCCTTCATCCCGATGCTCGTCGGCACGGGCTGCGGTATTCCCGGCGTCATGGCGTCCAGGACGATTGAAAACGAGCGTGACCGCCGCATGACGATCATGACGACCACTTTCATCCCCTGCGGGGCGAAAGTTCCCTTTATCGCGATGATCGCGGGCGCCATTTTCAACGGGAACGCATGGGTGGCGACTTCCGCTTATTTCATCGGAATGGCCGCGATCGTCATCTCCGGCATCATGCTGAAAAAGACCTCCATGTTCGCGGGGGATCCCGCCCCCTTTGTCATGGAGCTCCCCGCCTATCACATGCCTACGCCGGTCAATGTGCTCCGCTCCATGTGGGAGCGCGGCTGGTCCTTTATCAAAAAAGCGGGTACGATCATCCTGCTCTCGACCATCGCGGTCTGGTTCCTGAGCAATTTCGGTTTCGTGGAGGGATCGCTGCAGATGCTCTCCGAAGACCGGCTGGACGCCTCTATCCTCGCCGGGATCGGCAATGCCGTCGCGTGGATTTTCACCCCGCTCGGCTGGGGGAACTGGCAGGCGACCGTCGCTTCTGTCACAGGCCTTGTCGCGAAGGAAAACATCGTAGGCACCATGGGCGTCCTCTACGGCGGCGGGGAAGGTACGGTCTACCAGACACTGGCAGCCGCGTTCACACCTGTGACAGCGTATTCCTTCCTGGTCTTTAACCTGCTCTGCGCGCCCTGCTTCGCCGCCATCGGCGCGATCCGGCGCGAGATGAACAACATGAAATGGACCTGGTTCGCGATCGGCTATCAGTGCGTCTTTGCCTATGTCATCGCCCTGATGATCAACCAGTTCGGCGGCCTCTTCACGGGCTGCGCCAGTATCCCGGGCGTGATCGTCGCGGCAGCCTGCCTTGCCTTCATGATCTACATGCTGTTCTTTAAGAAATATTCAGAGGCGGTCAGGCTTACGAAGACGTCTGTCAAGGCGAACCGGGCCGGCAAAGCTGCCTGAAGCCGGATTGCCGCTTTATACTTCATACTGCGGTGGCACGGTATGTCTGTCTACACGCGGAAAACCTGCATGGAGGAAGACAACGGTAACGGGACGATTTCCTGGTATACAGGATGCCTGTTTACCTGCGAAAAACATGCGCGGAGGGGAGGAGAATCGCTTTATGAATTTAGGAACATTTGTTGTCATATTGCTCCTCATCCTGATTGTGTTTTTTGCCGTCCGGTCGATTGTCCGCGACAAAAAAGCGGGGAGGTCGAGCTGCGGCAGCAGCTGCGGCTGCTGCCCGATGGGGGGTACCTGCCACCAGCAAAAAGGAGGACAGGAATAATCGTCCCATAGTCTGACAATCCGGGGGTACCTGCCACCGGCGCAGAGGGGACAGCAGGAATCCGGCCGGGAAGGCAGGAGTACCTGACCGGAAATAACAGAGATTGAGAGAAAACGGGGGCCGGGCTGCTGATCGCAGTCCGGCCCCTGATATATCCTGATATATACGGAGGGAAAAGCCGCGGGTCCGTAAACGCTTCGAGCTCTGCCGGCGAGGAACGGGAACGCGGTTTTCGGCTTCATTTCGGCGGAGTTCCGGGATTTACCAGTGTCAGATCGGTGAGGGCGCTGGCGCGGATGCGTCCTGTGCGGATCAGGTAATCGATCTTGCAGCGCGCGGCGAAGCGGATCGGCTCCCGGTAGACGGGATTGGAGGGAAACAGATCCAGTCCGTACATGACGGAGTCGACAAAATCCTCGTATTCCTCCGGCCCGTTCAGCAGTTCCATGATCTCATCGAAAATCCGGTGGTAGAGCCGGATGTTCTGCTTTAACAGGCCGCGGATGTCCCGTCCTTCGATGACCTCCATGTGCGCAAGCGCGTAATAGGGAAACGGCTCCTCTTCGAGGAGGTTTTTTAATGTTTCGAGCTGCTCCTCCATATATTCGCAGTAGGGCATGCGGGAGTGCGCAGCGAGCCAGGGGGAGAGGACGGCGTCGCCCACGCAGAATACGCCGTCAGGGGTGACGAAACCGAGATGGCCGATCGAATGGCCGTAGAGCCTGCGGATTCCGAAGGTCGTCCCGGCCAGTGTGATTTCATCGCTGTCCTCCGGGATCGCCTCGACGGGAAAGTCCGCTGCGTGGTAGATCATCTCGAGCACATCCGGCAGGAGATTCCCGAGGTGAGCCACCAGGTTTTCGGTTGTGGCGACGGATTCGATCTCCGCCGGGTTCGCGAAAAGACGCGCCCCGAAGGCCTCGCCCAGGGCCCTGCTGTTCGCGAGGTGGTCGACGTGCAGATGGGTGTGCAGGACAGCGCAGACGGACACCCCCTGCGCGCGCAGAAAGGGAATAAGCTCCGGGTCGGGATCCGTTCCCGAATCTACCATCACGATATTTTTTTCATCCAGACGATATGTTACGAGGAGCGCCTGCCCGGAGAGAATATAGCCGGTATTTCCCTTGATCTGATTCCACTGGTGGGGCATGAAATTTCCCTTCGTCCTGCCTGCGGCAGGCAGTTGTTATACGTGCGTTTTTACGATTATAAAAGTATGGTTACAAGATTGTATTGTAAACCAAACGCGGGAAAGATACAATGAAGACAACTGTCAGACTGCCAATTGCTCTTTCAAAGGTGCTGTTTCCGTACCGGATCACGGAGCGATTTCCGGAGCAGGGGGAAAGCGGTCCGCGTCGGAATGCAGACATTGAGCAGACAGTGCTGCGGAATGATAATGCGCTGCGGAATAAACTAAGGAAAGGACATGCGTATGGAAAAAGACAGACCCTCGTGGGAAGGCAGGCACTACGCTTTTTTTCAGAATATAGAATGTGAGTATTTTCCCTGCCATCAGGTGGACAATCCTTCGAGGTTCAACTGCCTGTTCTGCTATTGTCCTCTCTATGCGCTGGGGAGGAAATGCGGCGGACTTTTCACTTATACGGAGCGCGGAAGGAAGGACTGCACGAACTGTGTGATTCCCCATGTACCCGAAAATTACGGACGGATTACGGAGAAATATTCCGAGATCATGGAGGTCATCCGGAGGGAGGACGGGGATTGCCGTGACGCTCCGAAAGGAAAAACACCGTAAAGGAACGTAAAGGAAACGTAAAGATATTTGAAGTATGCTGTGTTAACTGCCCGCGGCACTGAGGCCACGGGTATCCCGCACGGATTCATGAAATGAGAAAACTTGAAGAATATATAGAAAAAGGCGGGCAGCGGCTTCGTCTGGGATATACGACGGGAAGCTGTGCCGCCGCCGCGGCAAAGGCGGCGGCACGGATGCTTCTGTCCGGACAGGAAATCCGGCATGTCCGTCTGATGACACCGAAGGGGATCGGGCTGGTACTGGAAATCGAGGAGATCCGGATGCGGTATCCGACGGGGGAGGAGAGCTCCCGGCCTTTTTCCGTATCCTGCGCGGTGCGCAAGGACAGCGGGGATGATCCGGATATCACCAACGGGGCGCTGATCTGCGCGACAGTCTCCATATCGGAAATCCCGGGGATTCGGATTGACGGCGGTGAGGGCGTCGGCCGCGTGACGAAGCCGGGGCTGGATCAGCCCGTCGGCCGCGCGGCGATCAACAGCACACCCCGCAGGATGATCGAGTCGGCTGTGCGGGAAGTGATGGAAACATACAGGCCCCCCGGCCTGGAGGTGATAATCTCCGTGCCCCGGGGACGGGAGCTCGCGGCGAAGACGTTTAATCCGAAGCTCGGAATCGAGGGAGGAATATCCATCCTGGGGACAAGCGGGATCGTGGAGCCGATGAGCGACCGGGCGTTGCTGGATACGATCCGCGCGGAGATCAGTGTCCGGCGGGGCGAGGGACTGTCGATCCTCGCCGCGGCGCCGGGAAATTACGGAAAGAATTTTTTCTATGAAAAATACGGGTTTTCGCTTGAGACGGCGGTGACCTCCTCCAATTTTATTTATGATACGGTGCGGATGGCAGTTGAGGCCGGATTCAGGCGCATGCTCTTCGTGGGGCATATCGGAAAGCTGGTCAAGGTCGCCGGCGGGATCCGGAATACACACTCGAAGTATGGCGATCACCGGATGGAAATCCTCCGGCAGATTGCGGAGGAACTTGCCGCAGGCGGAGAGCATCGCCTGTCAGGCACCGAAAAAAAACTCTGTGCCGGGAAGATGGACCCGGAGCCGCTGCGGCGGGAACTGGAGGACTGTGTCTCGACCGACGAGGCGGTCCGCGTTCTGCGAAAAACCGGCCTGGATAAGCCTGTTCTTGCGGAGATGACCGGACGGATCCGGTCGGTCATGGAAGAATGGGCAGGAGGGAAGATGCAGGTCGAGGTTATTGTTTTTTCCAATGTGTTCGGGGAACTGGGAAAGACGCCGCAGGCGGAGGATTTTCTCAGGGAACTGCGCGACGGAGACACATTCGCGGGGAGAGAATAAATCCGCGAGAGGGAAATACGTCCGCGGGGAGAAAACGGAATCATGTGACGGAGATGCGTCCGCGGGGAGAGAACAAATCCGCATGAGGGAGCTGCATCTGAGTATAGAAAACGAAGCCGCGTGATGTAAACGAAACCATGTTACGGAAAAGTGTCCGCGTTATGGGAAATCGTTCGTATTACGGAAAAGTATCCGCATTACGGAATAGTGTCCGCGGGGAGGGATATTAGATGGTACATTTTGTCGGGGCGGGTCCCGGCGCGCCGGACCTGATTACGGTCCGGGGACAGCGTCTTCTGTGCGGGGCGGATGTGATTATTTACGCGGGATCTCTGGTGAATCCCGCGCTTCTGGAGATGAAAAAGGATGGCTGCCGGGTGTATGACAGCTCAAAGATGACGCTGGAAGAGGTCGTGGAGACGATCAGAGAGGCGGAAAAAGAGGGCCTCACGACGGTGCGGCTCCACACCGGGGATCCCTGTATCTACGGCGCGGTGCGGGAGCAGATGGACCTTCTGGAGAGGGAAGGGATCCGGTATGATTCGACGCCGGGCGTGAGCGCTTTCTGCGGCGCGGCGGCGGCGCTGGATCTGGAATATACCCTGCCCGGGATCTCACAGAGCGTGATCATTACGAGGGCGGCGGGCAGAACTCCTGTCCCGGAGAAGGAATCCATAGAGTCCTTCTCGGCGCATGGCTCGACCATGGTTCTTTTTCTGAGCGCCGGACGTCTGGAGGAGCTGAGCCGCGGACTCGTGGATGGCGGCTATCCTCCGGATACTCCCGCGGCGATTGTCTTCAGGGCCTCGTGGCCCGACGAGGAGAAATACATCTGCACCGTCGCCTCGCTCGCGCGGACAGCCCGGGAACATGGCATTACGAAAACCGCCCTGATCATTGTCGGGGAGGCGGTGGCGCAGAGCGGCTATGAGCGCTCGAAACTGTATGATCCGTCCTTCTCGACGGAATACAGGACGGCTTCGGTCCGGTAAAACGCGGGACTTGCGGGCGGGCCGGGACATTTTCAGGAAAATAAAGGAACCGGAGAAAACCGATGGATGAAAAAAAGGGGAAGCTGACGGTGGTGGGAATCGGCCCCGGCGCGATGGACAAATTAACCTTTGAGGCGTACCGCGCCATGGAGGAATGTGATGTCATCGCGGGATACCATGTATATGTGGATCTTGTGCGGGACAGTTTTCCGGACAAAAAAATTGTCTCGACCGCGATGCGGCGGGAGGAGGAACGCTGTGTGCAGGCTTTGGAGGAAGCTGCCGCCGGGCGGAATGTCGCCTTCATCTGCAGCGGGGACGCGGGAGTTTACGGGCTGGCCGGTCTGATCTTCGAGGTGGCACAGGATTATCCGGGCGTGGAAATCGAGGTGATTCCAGGTGTCACGGCGGCCCTGAGCGGTGCCGCCTGTCTGGGCGCGCCCCTGATCCATGATTTCGCGCTGATCAGCCTCAGCGACCTGATGACCCCCTGGGAGACAATTGAAAAAAGGCTCCGCATGGCCGCGGCGGGCGATTTTGCCATTGTCCTGTACAATCCCTCCAGCCACAGGAGGAAGGAACATCTGCAGAAAGCCTGTGAGATCCTTCTGGAAATCCTGCCGGAGAACCGGGTCTGCGGCACTGTCCGCAACATCGGCCGCGAAGGGGAGGAAACGCGGATTTACACCCTCGGGGAGCTGCGGAATGTACATGTGGACATGTTCACAACCGTATTTATCGGAAATGCCTCCACAAAGCGCATCGGAGACAAAATGGTCACTCCCCGCGGCTACGCGAGGGAGCGCGGAGCGGGCTTCGGGGAGCAGTGATCCGGGAGTGATCCGGGAGGCTCTGCTTTGCGAGGCTGTCCTGATTCCCGGCTGACAGGAATCGATACCCATGCGGCATTGCGCGCGGCGGCAGGAACGACCGCTTTTTTCCTTTTTTCGGAACCTGTAAGGATAAAATAAAAATCATGGAAGAAACGAAGAGACAGATCCTGCTGTTCGGCGGGACAACGGAGGGGCGCGCAGCGGCGGAAAGGCTGCTGGCGGCCGGCGCGCCCTGCACAGTGTGTGTGGCGACAGAATACGGAAGGGAAGTCATGGAGCCGGATCCCCTTCTGACGGTCCGCGTCGGCCGGATGGACCGGGCGGCCATGGCGGATCTGATCCGCCGGGGCGCGTTTGCCTGTGTGATTGACGCCACGCACCCGCACGCGCGGGAGGTGACGGAGGAGATCCTGGGAGCCTGCGCGGAAACGGATGTTCCGTATCTGCGCGTGCGGAGGGACCTGACAGAGACAGCATTTCCGGACCCGTGCCCGCAAAAAGAGCGGCTTTCCCGAAGTGCTCTTGAAGAAAATACGCTTTCCGGGGATGCTGCCGAAGAGAATACCGCATTGACTGTTTTTGCAAAAGACGCTGACGAGGCGGCTGAATTTCTTGCCCTGACACAGGGGACGGTTCTTTTGACAACCGGAAGCAGGGAACTGGAAAGGATCTGCGGGATCATCGGAGATCCTTCCCGCGTTTTCGCCAGAGTCCTTCCATCTCCGGAAAGTCTTGCCGCCTGCGCGCGGGCGGGGCTTTCCGGGAGACAGATCGCTGCCATACAGGGACCCTTTGATTTTGAGATGAATTGCGCGATGATCCGCCACACAGGCGCGTCCTGGCTCCTGACCAAAGAGACCGGCGCTGCCGGCGGCTATACGGAGAAGCTCGAGGCGGCAGAAGCCTGCAGGATCCGCACCGTTGTGATCCGGGCGCCGCGGCAGGATTTTCAACATTCCGATGAAAGCGGCAGGTCTTCCGTTTTCACGGAGCCCATGTCCCTCGAACAGGTGCTGACGAAAGCCCTGACATATCTGGAAAGAGATACGAAGGGAAATCCGAAAAAAAACCCGGAGAGAAGTCAGGGGGGGAATCCGGAGAAAAATCCGAAAAGTATTTATGTGTTTGTGGAATGTGACAGATGTC
>JAUNJS010000319.1 GCA_030533125.1 Eubacteriales bacterium
GAATTTGATTACGGAGACAAAGTACCGTCTCCTGTCTCGAGCGTATAACGGCTCGGAGAACGGAATTTGATTACGGAGACAAAGCACCGTCTCCTGTCTCGAGGGGGATACTGTGATGAAATACATCTATTTCATAAACAGGTTTTCACTTCGTGAAAACACGAATGCGGTTATTACAGGATTAAAAACGGCGTCGGAGGAATTCCACCGGGATTATCAAATCGAGGTCAGCGATACTCCGGAGGAAGCTGTCCGGGCCATCCGGCGTTACCGGGACGGCGAAGCAGTCCTGACGGCGGTCGGGGGCGACGGGTCGATCCATCATCTTCTGAACGGCCTTGCAGGCACAAAAAACATTCTGTCCTTTGTCCCGTTCGGAACAGGGAATGATTTCTTCCGCACGTGCATGGAGGCGTACGGCAGTAACAATACCGGTTCAGAAGAAACGGACACCGGAATACCCGGCTCCAAACAAGTGAACTCCGGAAAATCCGGCTCCAAAGAAGCGGAAGTCAGGGCAGCCGGATCCGAAAGCGACATCAAGGCGGCCGGCTCAGAGGGCGCGGAGACCGGGGCGTCAGGCACAAATGAAGCATATTTGGAGGAATCCGAAGGCTGCATTCACGAGATCGACCTCATCCGGATCAACGACCGCTACAGCATCAACACGATCTGTTTCGGGATCGACGCCGACATTGCAAACGACGAGACGTTTATCCACAACCGGCTGATCCCGCGTTCCATGCGCTTCAATGCCGGGGTCGTCTATCATTTTCTGACGTTTGGAAAGGGCCGTCTTCTGAAAGTGAAGTGCGGGGAGGAAACGTTTACGAAGCGCTTTACGACGGTCATCGCCGCCAACGGCCGATACTATGGCTGCGGATACCGTGTGTCCCCCGGCAGCAGTCTCGAAGACGGAGTGATGGATGTGTATCTGATCGACCGTGTACGAAAAATCAAGATGGCCCGTCTCATCCTCTCCATGAAAAATGCCGGCCATCTGAAGGATCCGGCGCTTCGTCTGCTCCGGACCGGAAAGCTGACGATCTCCTCGCCCGTGCCGATCCTCGCGAACGTCGATGGAGAACCGCTTCCGGCCAGCCGCTTTGTACTGGAGCTGGTTCCCAAAGGTGCCCGGCTGGAATTTGACCGCAGGTTCATAGAACGCGCCCGCGAATTGATCGCGCAGGCAAAATAACGCGTCGGACCACAATTTACAGAGAAAAAAGCGAAAACAAACACCCGCAGTACTTTCGTGCATTGACCCGCAGTACATCCCCGTATTCGAAAAAAGGAGACAGAGATCGACTCTCTGTCCTGCCTTATTGAGGATTCTGCGAACTTCAGGATCAGAAACAGAAAAGGAGACAGAGATCGACTCTCTGTCTCCTTTTCTGTGCCAATGTTTTTGTGGCAATCCTTACTTTTTCCTGATCGCAATGACTAAGCCGGCCGCAAGAACAAGGATGGAAACACCGGTCAATGACCAGAAGGACATTTTGGAATTGCCGCCGCGCATGTCCTCCGGCATTCTGTTTCCAAAGCGGGACGAATCACCGCCCGAAGGCTGCCGGCTGGCACCTCCAACTCCGTTTTCCGACTGTTGACTGTTGACACTGTTTACGTCTGTCGGCTGTTGGCTGTTATCTCTGCCTTCGTTTGTCAGCTGTTGGCTGCTGTCTCCGTCTCCGCCTGTCGACTGTTGAATGGCATCGCCGGTTTCATTTGCAGGCTGCCGGCTGTTGTCGCTGCTTCCGTCCGAGGTCTGTTGGTTTACATCTGGTGACTTTTGACTTACGTCACTGTCCGCGTCAGCCGGCAGTTGGTTTCCGCTGCCGCCTGCGCCTGCCGGAGGCGGTGTGAAACCGCCGCCGCCCGCCGCGGAGCCGGAACCATCCTCTGCCTGCGGCTTTGCAGAGGCCTGCGCGCCGGTTGTATCCGGATTCTGCGCCTCCGCGTAGTCCGTACTGTTCTCCCCGGATGTCTCATTCCATCTTCCGGGTCTTCCGCCTCTTCCTCCGCCCATTGATCCCATCTCGGAAAGGGTGAGGTCTCCGGCGTCGACAGCTGTGTCGTCGCCCGCAAGCTGGCGGCTGACCGCCTCTCCGCGGAGAGCAACAAACTGTGAAAGTGTTTCTACGCCCTTTTCGAAATCCTCGGTCGTGCAGAATTTGGTGGGGTCTTTTTCCACGTACGGGCGGATCATATCAGCGGTATCGGAGATCATTTTTTCCAGTTCTCCGTTGGAAAACCATTTCTCGATAAAGGAAGCGAATAATTCGTGGTATTGCTCCGTATAAGCCTCGTCGGAGAAAATCCATCCGACCATCGGACGGTCATTCACATCTCCTCCGGAAACCGGATTGTCAATCGACGTATTCACTGTGCCGGAAGCGTCGCCGCCCTGGAACGTCCCGTAGCCGAGATTATAATCCCAGGGGATCATGCCGAGTTTTCCGTCGCTCTCGTGCAGATAATAATTATGGATCATGGCGCCGGTGTAACTGTCGCCGTTACAGATGAAATTATGCACAACAAAATAGCGCAATACTTCATCCATATCCAGAACATCTTCCAGATCCGTGTATTCGGTGAGTTTTTTGAGTGACTCGATCAGCCGTTTTTTATCGGCATAGGAAACAGTGGTCTTCGCGCTGTCAAAAATATTGGAGTAGCTGTCCGGGTCGTCATCACTGTATTTCAGCTTCACATCGTCGCTGCCCATTCCGCTGAAAGGATTTTTGAACCCGCCGCCCTGTGCAGCAGCGCTCTGCCCGCCATACCCGTCTCCCCCGAATGAGGGAAACTGACCGTCTCCGGAGAAGCCGTCCGGCGGTGTCGGGAACTGACCGTCTGAAGGAAAGTCGCCCCAAGGAGTCTGGGAATTTCCCTCCGCGGAGGTGCCGTCCTGCTGACTGTCTCCTTCCGAAGAGGACGGGGACTGACTGCCTTCAACAGATGCTCCGCCGGAAGTATCACCGGACCGGTTGTCCCGGGAGCGGCCGCCTCCGGACCGGTTCTTCCACTCTGACCGGCTGTCATCATCTCCGAAATCGAAATCATCCATATTGAAGCTTTTTCCGTTGCCGCGGCCGCCTCCGAAGCTCATGCTGTCCGGTTTATAGAGTTCTCCGGGATCCGCCCAGTAATTGCGCTCGAGAAAGCTGTCTTCGATCCCTTCCACTGCCAGATACAGTCCCCAGTCCTCGCCGTTCACCGTGAGATAGGCAAAAGAGCAGAGCGGACTGTCTACGCCGAAGTCATACATCAGCTGATAAGCAAGGTAATCCTTCATCATCGTAGTATCCTGGATCAAATTGTTGAGGCAGAGCTTATCGAGGCCGTCCAGGGTTTTCGCTTCTTCATAATGATCAAATTCCAGCTTGAAGCTGTAGCGCCGGCTTCCGGAGGATCTGACCGAGGAAAGAGAAGTGTTCCCTTTGGCGCGGATGGCGATATTTGCGTGTTTTTCCCCGTCTACAACGACTGTACAGGCGGAATATTCCTCTTTTTCACAGTTCTCAATGAAGGTGTCCCAGTCGTCCATCACAATATCGATTTTGTGGACATAGGAGGTATCGAACAGCGTACTCTCATATTTCACGGGTTTCGAAACGGAGGAAACACCGAGGGCTTTTCCATTCATAAGCAGTATCGTAAGGATCAGGATCAATGCGACGGCAGAGATACAGATCTTGTTCAAGTGCCTGCTTGTAGACATTCTTTTCTCTCCTCTCGTGCGCTCCTTTCTGCGCCTGAAAAACTGCCGTCCTTCCGTGCATGCGGCACATCAGGCACTTACATATGATTTCCTGCACAAAACGGCAGAAATCATATGCCCGGTTTTGCTTTATGCAGGTCAGGATCAGCCCATGTAATCTCCGTTATAGCTGACAAGGATCGCGCTGTTTACGCCTTCCATGGCGGACAGGGCATTGATGAAATCGGTATTGTCGTCTTTCATCCTGACCTCCATGTTGAGCTCGACCAGGCCGGCCTGCGCTGATTTGGACTTTATCACACAGCGCTCCACCTGTTCGTTCAGGTATTTCATCGCGCCGGTTTCCGCTTCGTGATCTTTGCAGGACAGAACGATAATGTAAGGATTCCTGTGCGTCTTTT
>JAUNJS010000320.1:0-1631 GCA_030533125.1 Eubacteriales bacterium
GAAGCGCTTATTATCAGGGGTTTGGCAACAAATAACACTTATTCAGCAGACACTATATAAGCATATAAGCATTTCTACTTCAAAGGGTGTACACTTCGATATATTACAGATTTGATATAAGGCACTTTCAAATGATTTCTTGCGCAAAACTGCAAAACGCATATGCCTGGTTGTATTTTATGCAGGTTAGGAATATTGCTTTTGCAAAATAATTCATTTCAGATAATGAAGTGCTGGGAATATAGCGTGACTGGGATTGGGACCGTAATCCCATAATAAGATGTTTTCCGGAGCTATCAGAACCAGATAGGAAATCGACAGACATTTGTCTGAAAAAACTATTCCTGACAAACAAGACGAAGAGCGAAACAGTAATGGACCATGATTTACTTAAGGGTCTTTATAAGAAAGCGAGGAGGAACAGGCTGTGCATAGTGTATCTGAGCTGAATCCGGCGGGGGAAATCCCGCGCGAGAAAATCATTGTCAACACAAGTATCATCGGGATTATCGCAAACGTGCTGCTTGCTGCTTTCAAAGCGGTGATTGGTCTTATGACCAATTCCATCGCGATTGTGCTTGACGCTGTCAACAACATCTCCGATGCGGGCAGTTCCCTGATTACCATCGTGGGAACGAAGCTGGCAGGCAGGGAACCTGACAAAAAGCATCCGTTCGGCTATGGGCGCATCGAGTATTTGAGCGCCATGATTATCTCCGTGATTGTGCTGTATGCCGGCATCACTTCTTTTGTGGAGTCTGTGAAACAGATCCTTCATCCGGAGACGCCGGACTACAACGCGGTTTCTCTGATCATTGTAGCTGTCGCGGTTGTAGTAAAAATCCTGTTGGGGCGCTATGTCAAAAGTGTAGGCGTCCGGGTAAACTCCGATTCTCTGATCAATTCCGGTGAAGATGCCGCGCTGGATTCCATTATCTCAGCGTCTACACTGGTTGCTGCCGGGATCTTCCTGATTTTCCATATCTCTCTGGAGGCCTGGCTTGGCGCGATCATCTCAGTTGTGATCATCAAATCCGGTATTGAAATGCTCAGGGATACGATCTCGCAGATTCTCGGAGAGAGCAATGATGTGGAACTCGCGAAAAAGATCAAGGAGACCGTTGTGAGTTTCCCGGAGGTTCACGGAGCCTATGATCTGGTTTTACACAATTACGGGCCGGACACATGGAACGGCTCCATACATATTGAGTTGCCGGACACATACTCGGCTGACCAGGTGGATCAGCTGATTCGTAAGATTACGATGAAGGTGATCCGGGAACACCGGGTCCTTCTGACAGCAATAGGAGTATACTCGATCAACACAAAGGATGAGGATGTTGTCCAGGCGAAGAAGAAGGTTCAGGAGATTGTTTTTGCGCATGAGCATGTCAGGCAAATGCACGGTTTTTACCTGATGAAGGAGCAGAAAACCATGCGTTTTGATATTGTCGTCAGTTTTGACGCAAAGGATCGCCGCGCCGTGTGTAAGGAAGTGGTCGCCGATGTACAGAAAGCATTTCCGGACTATGAACTGCAGGTCGCGATGGATACGGATTTCGCGGAGGAGTGACACCCGCCGCGTCAATCTGCGTTCCGGAGAGACTGCGTTCCGGACAGGCTGCATTCTA
>JAUNJS010000320.1:1641-4117 GCA_030533125.1 Eubacteriales bacterium
CTGTATTTCGGAAAGCCTGTGTTTCCAGAGAGACCGTGTTCCGGACAGCCTGTGTGACTGAACGGATTGGAAGGGGGTGAGCAGATGTTTCAGAATAAGACAGAGCTCGATCTGAAAAAACGTCTGATCGAGAATGGCATTACACAGAAAGATGTTGACAGAATCCATATTTATGGAGGGATCAGGAGTATCAATGGTAGAACTTAGAGCAATTACTGAGGAGAACTTTATTGACGCATTTAATCTCAGGCTGGCATCAGGACAGGAGAACTTTGTGTCGCACCCGGTCCGGAGTCTTGCGCAGGCGTATGTTTACAGGGATCAGTGCCAGCCGTTCGGAATCTATGCGGCGGGGAAAATGGTCGGGTATGTCATGGTGATTTATGACTATGATGTCCCCGAGTATGATATCTGGCACATGATGATTGACGAATCGATGCAGGGACGCGGTTACGGCCGCGAGGCCTTGGACCGGGTACTTGAATATATCCGGACGAAGCCGTTCGGCGATTCCGGCAGAGTCGCGCTGACCTGTAATAAAGGCAATTCCGCCGCAAGAAAGCTCTATGAGAGCAAAGGTTTTTCGGCAACCGGAATTGAGGACGAAGACGAGGTTGAGCTTGTTCTGATGACAGAGTAACTCTTTCCGGTGTATTGAACAGACCTGAATTAAAATGCAGCAGATAACAACTAGTGCGCTCAGGGTCAGCATATTTTTTATTGTGCTGTAACTGTGCTCAGAGATGGCATAATATATTGAGCTGCAGGTGCGCTTAGGGACAGCACAGCAAAAGTATCATTTTCAAATTGCGACATAAGAAAAAGCCCTTCGCAACGGTATTCCGGATGTCCGAATCGGAGAATCGGAGATGAATTACCGTTGTGAAGGGCTTTCCGGTGGATCGGGAAATCGTTCCCCGGTCCGTTTACTTTACTTACACAGGATCTGTCTCATCCGGCATTCCTGCCTGCCCTTATTTCACTGTTGCAAAAATATCCTTCACAGCGACGGGATATACTTCGTTGGAGTCATCTTTCATACGGTACAGAACCAGTTTGATTTGTCCTGAGCCTTTTCCAAGGAAATCATGGAGGCTCATTCCCTTGAGGGTTTCTTCTTCAAAGATCCATTCTGTGCATCCGACTCCCAGGGTGTTCTCGACGTACAGACCATAGTACGAACACTTTTCACCTGTCGGGGCACTCACATCACATGCCCACTCATAATCTCCGTTCGCCGGGATCTCCACTTTTTCTTCGCCTTCGATCTCCCAGCCGTTTGCCGCGTCGGGGCTGTCAAATACGGTGATGGTCTGCGTCGTGGAAATGGCATCCGGTGTCCCTTCCTTATATGTCATGGTCACGTCCACGGTGCCGGCCCTGGCCGGATGGTACACGACCAGTTCTCTGTCTCTGATCGTCTCGATGCTGAGTACGGAAGTATCCGAGCTCTTGAAGGAGAAATCCGCGAAATCATAACCGTCGGACTCTTCTCCCTTGACATAGTAATTTATCCTGTCGGGAAGCCACCAGGAGTCCTCAATTCCCGCGACCTGACACTTGGACTGAATCCAGTCGGAGGAGAACGCAATCGAAACGGCATCGTCGTTTTCTTCGGACGCCGTCGTGTCCGCTATCCTGGAGGCATAGCTGAGGACAGACTGCGTGTCGTCTGTATAATAAGTAGTGGCGATCAGACACATTCCATATCTGCCATTTGCAAACATGATAAACCGCTCGTAGAGCGGAACAGAGTACATCGTACCGGACAAGACCAGAGAAGGGATTTTCTCCCCCATAAAGTCCGTATCCTCAATACTTAATTCAACGTTGGTGACGCCGACGGATTCCATACTCTGCTTCAGAAATTCGCCGTTTTCACCTTGCATGACAAACTCATAATACAATCTCGGACTCAGATTCAATAATCCCGCATACTCACCAAAATCCTGTATCTGGGCAAGTATCTGTTTTCCCTCAGACAGCTGGGACGCCATCATGTCGTAGAAAATGCTCCCGCTATCCAGCATATCGTTGATATCGTCGTTATTGAGTGTACTCTGAGTCTTTTGCATCAACTGCGCCAGATCCTCATCCGTGGAATAAATCCAGCTGTCCGGAAGTTCGACGCGGATTCCAAAAAATTCATTTGTATAGACCTGGCCTTCGACCTTTCCTTTTGTGGGCGTCTCCGAGACCGTGGCCGTCAGGTCTTCCGATTCTGAAGTACCGGACGCCTGCTGTGCAGCCTGCACGAATGCCGGAAGGAGGCCCGCTCCAAGCGGCGACGACAGGTCCTGTGCCGGGTCGGAAGGATTCGCTCCAAAAACAGTTGCTGCTGACATAATCATGGTTAGTGCCAGCGCACATGACAGCAGTTTTTTCAACATTTCATAACCCTCCTTTGATTCTTGTAGCCGCCGGTCCTTACCCGGCATTTCCTGACTGGTCAGCAATTTCTTGCTTTTTCAAGGCA
>JAUNJS010000321.1 GCA_030533125.1 Eubacteriales bacterium
CTATGCCAGAAATCTATGTCAGACATTTATGTCAGGGAAGAAGGGACCGGGGAGGAACAGCAGGATGAAGGATTTGAAATTCGATCCGAAAAATGATCTGAAAAGGGCGATTGTCGTGGCGATTGCTTCCGTACTGATGGCACTCAATATCAAAACATTTGTGCGCACGGGCGGCCTGTACCCGGGCGGGGCCACAGGACTGACGATCCTTGTACAGCGCATCGCCCAGCAGTATTTCAATGTGCTGCTCCCGTACTCCCTGATCAATATCCTCCTGAACGCTTTTCCGGTCTACATCGGTTTCCGCTATATCGGGAAAAAATTCACCCTGTTTTCATGCGAGATGATCCTGCTGACGGGCTTTTTGACAGACCTGATCCCCGCGCGCCCGCTGACATATGACACTCTGCTCATCAGTATTTTCGGCGGCCTGGTCAACGGGGCTGTGATGACGATGTGCCTGAGCGTCAACGCGACGACCGGCGGAACGGATTTTATTTCCATTTATCTCTCACAAAAGCGGGGCGTCGACAGTTTCAACACGATTCTGGGTTTCAATGCCGTGATTCTTCTGGCCGCAGGGTATTTCTTCGGCTGGGACAAGGCTCTGTACTCTATCATTTTTCAGTATACATCCACGCAGACGCTCCGGCTTTTATATCGGAAATACCAGCAGGAGACGCTGTTCATCGTTACGGACAAGTGGGACGAGGTCAGCAAAGCGATCCATGATACATGTCATCACGGCTCCACGATCTGGGCGGCTGAGGGCGGATACAAGGAGGAATGGCGGAATGTCGTTTACTCCGTGATTGCCAGAAGCGACGTCAAGCGTGTCACGACGGTCATCCGGGAGATCGACCCCGGAGCGTTTATCAACGCGATCCCCACAGAGAGGATCCTGGGGCGCTTTTACCAGGAGACGAAAGACTGAGAGCGTTTTCCGGGATACGAAAGACGGAGGGCAATTTTTGCCGGTACACAGTAGATGGAGGTTTTTTGCCGGGAGGCGGAAGACAGAGGGCAATTTTTGCCGGTACATAGTAGATGGAGAGCGTTTTTGCCGTCAGATGGAAGACGGAGGGCGGAAGCCCGCAGATGTCCGCAGAAAACGAATCGGAATATGTGATGCAGATCTGACGATCAGAAATCCGGAATACAGGAAAACCGGAATATGAGAATTGGAACAGGGAAGGCAGCCGCGGATGCGGCGGCTTTTTATTTATTATGTCATTTATTATGACACGACTCCCCCAAGGCTTTTTTCCGCCTTGCGGCATACGAGGACCGGCCGGAGGCTAAAGCGGCAGGGCTGATTCTGTTTTGACAGGAAGCTGCATAATGCATTTGCTCACCGGACAGAGGGCGGAGTACCGGGGAAGGGTTGATGGCTGGGGAAGGGTTGAGGGCGAGCTGAAGGATCTTTGTTTTGGAACCTGTTTTTATGTGGTGAAGAAGAATTTCCGGCCATGGTTATTGATTTCAAGGGATTTCAAGGGTACAGCCTTGATTTTTATTCCACGGGGTTGACAAAAATACTGTAATATCGGATAATTATCCAAAGATAATTCGTAAAAGCAATAAAAATTCGCCGATATGACTGCGGAGGAGGAAAACCGTCATGGGGGAAATCAACTGGTGTGGAATCAGGTGTTTTGAAGGTGCAGCTGCCCTGGAGTCAGCTGTTGAAGAATCAGCTGTTGACTAAGCAGGGTTTTGAAGGTGTTGCTGCGGAACCGGCTGCACGGAGAGCAGCTGTTGAAGAATCAGCTGTTCTGGAGCCGCAGCTGCGGGACCGGATGGGAGAGGAAAGATGTACAGCACGGTAATGACGGGCGCAGTGCATGGCGTGAAAAGCTACCTGCTCCGTGTGGAAACAAATATATCGGAAGGTCTGCCGGGCTTTTCCATGGTCGGATTTATGAGCGGGGAGGTACGGGAGTCGGGGGAGCGGGTGCGCGTCGCGCTCCGGAATGCCGGGATTACTATCCCTGCGGCAAGAATCACAGTGAATCTGGCGCCTGCAGACATTCCCAAGCGCGGGATTGTGATTGACCTGCCGGTGGCCGTAGGGGAGCTGATCTGTATGGGACTGCTGCGGCAGGAGGATTTTGAGGACGTGCTGGTCGCCGGTGAACTGGGGCTGAACGGAGAGATCCGTCCGGTGAGGGGGATCCTGCCCATCGCGCAGATGGCTAGAGAAAGCGGGATAAAAACCTGTATTCTTCCGCAGGAGAATCAGGGGGAGGGAGCTGTCGTCGACGGGATCCGGGTTGTAGGCGTCCGGTCGATCAACGAACTGATGATGTATATGGAAACAGATCCGGAGCAGAGGGACGCGGTTCTGGCTCCTGCGCACGTCGATGTGGACGCGCTTTTTTCGGGAGCCGACGCGGCTAAGGAAGCCGATTTTTCGGATGTCCGCGGGCAGGCGGTGGTAAAAAAAGGGATGGAGATTGCCGCGGCCGGTTTCCACAACCTGTTGATGATCGGGCCGCCCGGTACGGGCAAATCGATGCTCGCGAAATGCATGCCGGGCATCATGCCGCCGCTGACGTTTGAAGAGAGCATGGAAGTGTCCGCTGTCTACAGTGTAGCGGGAGCGCTCCCGGAGGGAACCCCGCTGGTGGTGCGCCGCCCGTTCCTTGCGCCGCACCATTCGATTACCCGCGCTGCGCTGGTCGGGGGAGGAATGGTCCCCATGCCCGGACAGATCTCACTTGCGCACAGAGGGGTGCTGTTTCTGGACGAACTCCCGGAATTCGGGCGTGAGCAGCTGGATCTGCTGCGGCAGCCGCTGGAGGATCATGAGGTGACCATCGTGCGGCAGTCCGGAGGATATAAATATCCCGCCCGATTTGTCCTTTTAGGAGCCTGCAACCCATGCCCGTGCGGGCATTATCCCGACAGGAACCGCTGTAAATGCACCCCCTGGGAGGTGAAGCGGTATCTGGCGAGGATCTCGGGTCCCCTTCTGGACCGGATGGATCTGTGTATGACAGTTCCGCGCGCGCGGATCGATGAACTGCAGGGGACGAGGGGACAGGAGGAATCCAGCAGCGTTGTGCGGGAACGCGTGATGGAAGCATGTGCCCGCCAGGCGCACCGGTTCCGCGGAACCAATCTGCGCTTCAACGCGGATATGCGGCCGCCGGACCTGGAAAGATACTGCCGTCTGGGAACAAAAGAACAGGGGCTTCTGCGGGAGCTGTTTGAGCAGAGCGGCATGAGCGTCAGGGCTTACCACCGGATCATCCGGGTTGCCCGCACAGTCGCCGACCTTGAGGGACGAGAGGAGATCCGGGAGACACATCTGTATCTCGCGTATACATACCGGCAATCGCAGATCCTGCAGGGAGGAGAGTAGGCTGAATCCTGCAGGGAGGAGAGCAGACAGAGAATCCTGCAGGAGGATACGAGGCACCGGGAGGCGGGTGCGGGACGCGCCTTCAGCCGGCTTGTGTATTCGTTCAGGCGCGAAAACAAGCGCACGGGAGAAATAAATAAACGGGAGGTAATAAATGGGAGAAATAATAAAAGAATTGCATAAATACCTTTGCTGGCTGGACCAGATTCCTGAAATCGGCCGGAAGGCAAGATTTTCTCTTCTGCAGGTGGCAGCTGCGCAGAACCTTTTTTCCGACGGGATTGAAACGGGGGAGTCCCTGGCTTCCGGAGCCCGGGTTCTGTATGACGCGTCAGAGCGTCAGCTCACCTGGCTGTGCGGAGAGGCATTTCCCGCAGGGGAGAAGGCGCGGAAGATGGTGCAGCTGCTTACGCGTGCAAAAAACAGGGAGCCGGCCAGGGTGGAGGAAGAATTATTTCACGCAGAGATCCGTTTTTCGTGTATACTGGAAGAGGATTTCCCTCGACGGCTGCGGAGGATACCCGATCCGCCCTTCGGGATCTACGCAAAAGGGAGGCTGCCGGAGCAGGAACCTGTCAGGGACATCCGGGACAGGGAGTCTCCGATTCGGCCGGATCCGGAAACTGTCTGTCCGGCCGGAGAGGGCGGGAATGGAGACGGTCTGCGCGGACCGGCCGGAGAGGGCAGAAATGGAGACGGCATGTTCGGGCCGGCCGGAGA
>JAUNJS010000322.1 GCA_030533125.1 Eubacteriales bacterium
AGAACGCGGTTCTGGAGGCTTCAACGCGTTTCGGAGGTCCGGAGATCGAAGCGGAAAGAAGGAGAATCGCAAAATTGCGGCAGTTGGCCATGCTGAACGCGAAAAAAGTGCAGTCCGCAGCAGACCGGACGGAGCAGGAACGGCTCGCGAGGGAGAAAGCGGAGCGCGAGAGGCTGGAACAGCTCGCGAGGGAAAAGGCGGAGCGCGAACGGCAGGAAAAACTTGAAAAAGAGCGGATAGAAAAAGAAAAGAGAGAAAAGCGGGAGAAAACAATCTTCTATATAGCCGTCGCAGTCCTTGTTCTCGTTGTGGCCGCGTTTCTCCTGCGGCATTAGGTCCGGGTCTGCCACGCAAATAAATGCCGCATCCGGCATGTCGGTTTATTGCCGGCTTCCTGATCTCCCGCCCTGACAAAGCGATATGTCTTGAGTAAAAAGAATGAAAATCTGCTATCACTGTTTTGTTAAAAATGAGGAACACTCGGACAAATGCAGCAACTGCGGATCCGATCTGCGTTATTCCAACAGGACCCGGTATCCGAACGCGATCCCCTGCGGTTCAGTTCTGATCGGAAGGTACATGATCGGACAGGTTCTGGGACAGGGGGGCTTCGGCATAACCTATGTCGCGCAGGATCTGCAGAATCAGGAGCTCGTTGCGATCAAGGAATACTTCCCGGACACACTGGCTTCCCGCGACGCATCCCTTGTCGTCCGTTCTTATAACAGACAGAGGACGGAGAGCTTCGAATCCGGCAAAAAAAGCTTTCTGGAAGAAGCAAGGACGCTTGCGCGGTTTATCGGCAGTTCCAATATTGTCGCGGTCAGGAGCTTTTTCGAGGAGAACGGCACCGCTTATTTCGTGATGGAGTATATAAGCGGGATCAGCCTGAAGAAATATCTCGAGAAAAAGGGAGGGCGGATTACATGGCCGGAAGCCATGAAGATCCTGACGCCGGTTCTTGATGCCCTCTCGGATGTGCACGCCGCGGGGATCATTCACAGGGACGTAACACCCGATAATATCGCGGTCACGGATTCCGGGGTCGTCAAGCTGCTGGATTTCGGCGCTGCCAGATACAGCATCGGGGAAAAGAGTCAGAGCCTGGATATCATTCTCAAGCAGGGATACGCTCCTTACGAGCAGTATATGCACCGCAGCCGGCAGGGTCCGTACACGGATGTCTATTCTCTCGCCGCCACGTTTTACAACGCCGTCACAGGACTCATTCCCCCGGAATCTGTTGAACGGGTCGCCGAAGACTGTATTGACCTTCCCTCTTCTCTGGGAGTCGATATTCCGCCTTACGCGGAGGAAGCCCTGATGAAAGCGCTGGCGGTTCGCCCGGAAGACCGGCTTCAGTCAATGGCGGATTTCAAATACGCGCTGACACACGGCCTCCGCGCGCTGGAGAACAGGAAGAGGACAGCCGGAATCCTCAGGCTGATTCTCCCTTTTGCCGCTGTTGTTGTGATCGCGGCGGCAGCCGTTTTATTCTACAGCCTGTTTTTCAAGGAAACAGGAACGCAGCACGCGGAGGATGAACAGACCGCGGCAGTGGCGGATACTGCTGAAAGCACAGTCTCCGCAGAAGAGGCGGAGACAGCGGCCGCACCCCGCACGGAGATGGAGATTCTGCTGGAGAACGCTGAAAACAGCGACGCCGCCTCGCAGGTAGTGCTCGGGAATATGTACTATACAGGGGACGGTGTCGAACAGGATTACACGGAAGCGCTCAAATGGTTTACAAAGGCTGCCGAACAGGACAATGAGACTGCGCAGTATATTCTCGGACATATGTACCAGTCGGGAGAAGGCACCAGGCAGGACTACCGGGAGGCACTGAAGTGGTACACCGGCGCTGCGGAACAGGGGAACGCCGACGCGCAGTATCAGACAGGGTATTTTTATGAGCATGCGCTCGACACGGAACAGGATTACGGCGAGGCACTGAAGTGGTACAAGCTGGCCGCCGGTCAGGGCGTCGTCCGCGCGCAGTATGCCGTCGCGTCCATGTATGAAGCAGGGCACGGGGCGGACCGGAATTATGAGGAAGCCCTGGCGTGGTATGAGAAGGCCGCGGAGCAGAACGATCCTGCCGCGCAGAATAGTATCGGACATCTGTATAAATACGGTTACGGGGTAGAAAAGAGCGATGAAAAAGCTTTTGAGTGGTTTGAAAAATCGGCTGAACAGGGCTATTCGGACGCGCAGAACAACCTCGGCATGGCATATTTCAACGGGTTCGGTGTTGACCAGGACTATGTGAAGGCGCTGGAGTGGTATCGGAAAGCCGCGGAACAGGGACATGCCTCGGCCCAGAACAATGTGGGCTGGATGTACGCCCAGGGGCTCGGTGTTGAGCAGGACAATGAAAAGGCCTTCGAATGGTTTGAAAAAGCCGCAAAGCAGGACCATCCCGCCGCGCAGAATAATCTCGGATACATGTACATGGAAGGAATCGGACGTGATCCGGATTATGAAAAAGCCCGCGAATGGTTTAGAAAAGCCGCTGATCAGGGCTATGGCGCCGCTTCGTTCAGTCTCGGAGAGATTTATCTCCGTGGACTGGGGGTTGACGTGAATGAAGAAGAAGCAAAGAAATGGTATCAAAAAGCGGCTGAACAAGGCTATGAAGAGGCACAGAGCAGGCTGGACAGCCTGTAAGCTGCTGACAAAGCGCCGCGGACAGAGGGACTGCAGAAGTGTACCCTGAGCCGCACGGAGCAATCCGAAGAGCTTTATTCCCTGGTGGAGCCGGGAAGCTTTTATCCGTTTAGTGGAGCCGGGATGCTCCGGCATGGCAGTTACTGTAAAAGGGAGCCGAATATGAATTCTACCACTTATCCCACCGCTCTGAAAAAAGAAAGTATTCTCGACGGAAGATATATTATCGAAGATGTTCTGGGACAGGGCGGATTCGGAATTACGTACAGGGCTCTGGATTTCCAAACGAAAGAGATCGTCGCGATCAAGGAGTACTATCCGGGCACATTCGTAATCCGGGAGTCTTCCCGCAGGGTTCTGTCGAGAGGCGGGCAGTTCGAAGAGAACTATGAAAAAGGCATGCGCCAGTTTAAAAAGGAGGCAATCGCCCTTTCACAGTTTGACGGAAACCCCAACATTGTCAGAGTACTCAGGTATTTTGAGGAATCTCTCACCAACACAGCCTATTTTGTCATGGAATATGTGCAGGGAGTCAGTCTGACCCGGTTTCTCGAGGACAGGGGAGGACGGATTTCCTGGGAGGAAACCTGGAATCTGCTTCTGCCTGTCGCGAACGCTCTGTCGGAGGTGCATAAGAAAGGAATCATCCACAGGGACATTAAGCCCGATAATATTCTCATCACAAAGGACGGAACCGCGAAGCTCCTTGATTTCGGGGCCGCCAGATATAACTACGGTGTTCAGAGCCAGAGTATCGGCGTCATCCTGACACGGGGCTTTGCTCCTGTGGAACAGTACTCCCGCGGAGGCATGCAGGGCGAATGGACTGACGTCTACGGGCTGGCCGCGACAATCTATGCCTGTATCACCGGGAAAACCCCTGTCGAGTCGATCGAGCGTTCCCGTGAAGACACCCTGAGGACGCCGGATGAACTTGGCATCCAGGTTCCGTATTATGCGGAATCCGCCCTCATGAAGGCGCTCGCTGTCTATAAAGAAGACCGCTTCCAGTCAATGCAGGATTTTACAGAAGCTGTACTGGCCGGGAAACTCCGCGAGGAGGAGCTGCAGCGCAGGAAGGCCGAGGACTTGGCGAAGGCCTCGCCCGTCTGCTTGACGGCGGCGCCCATGATTTCGTTGGACTTGGTCGGGTCGGCCTTGATCATCTCCAGGGCGTCGAAGTACGAATTGGTCAGCGCCTGCGCGGCCACCTTGGCCACCTCGGTCTTACCGACGCCTGCAGCGCCTTCAATCAGCAGCGGTCTGCCCAGCTTGAGCGCGATCATGAGCGTGACCGCCAGCGTGTCGTCCGCAATATAATTCGCCTCCGCCATGCGGCTGCGGATTTCGTTCAAACCTTCCATATTTCCATACCTCCGGCAGTTTTCTACTACAT
>JAUNJS010000057.1 GCA_030533125.1 Eubacteriales bacterium
CATAACTTTTCTTAATATAACTGTTCTTACACAACTATTCTCCATAGTTCCCCTCTATCTCCACAGGCTCCGGAACTTCATCGGCGTCATGCCGGATGTTTTCCGGAATACATCTATGAAATGGGACGGCCCGGAGAATCCGCACTGGTACGCGATCTCTTCAACACTCAAAGATGTCGTATCCAGGAGTCCTCTGGCAGCTTCAATGCGCTGCCGAAGGATATATTGGTGGGGCGTAATGCCATAAAAGGCCCGGAATCGTTTGATATAGTACCAGAGACTGAGATTCGCCATCCCGGCCAGATCCTCAACGGACAGTCCCGGATCCGCAAAATGTTCTTTCAGATAAACCAGCGAAGCCTCCACCCCGGGATCCGGCCTTTCTTTCATCAGCCCTGAAACAAAGCCCCCCGCCCCTTCCTGCTGTCTGTTGAGCATGGCGAGCAGACGATGAATGCAGACAGAGATCTCCTGCGGATCTTTATATCCTTCCTCCAACAGCTGGAAGATCCGGTCCACGAGCATCTTACCGTTCTCCGCGCTCTCCCGTCCGATCAGGATTCCCCGCATAGAGTGGATCTGTCGTACATAGGACCTGCTCCCTCTCCCGTCGATATGAAACCACCGCATCCGAAGCCTGTCCCCGTCTGTCCGGTACAGATGGGGCGTCCCCAGGTGGATCAGCACCATCTCCCCCGTGTCTACGATCATCTTATATTCTCCATATGAGAACTGCAGCCTCCCCTCCTCCACATACATCGCCTGGCAGGCTTCCACTCCGGAAGCCTGCCTTTCAAATTTATACTCTGACGTGCAGTGATAATTCCCTGCCCTGGAAATATAAAAGAGCGATTCTGCCGTAAATTCATCCGCATCATGATAGTAACGTTTCGAATCCGGGAGGATTCCGAGGTCGTTGAGCATATCAAATTCCTTCTCCGCCGCCCCCGCAAATGACAATTTTTTGATATTTGTCAGCAACAATATGTAGTGACCTTCTGAATAAAGCAGGATATACTCGCATTATCAAAGGAACACAAACAAAAACAACTCAGATACGAGAAGCAGCAAAACAACAATATTCAGAAACTATCAACAATAAAAAGGATACAGGAAAACTATTAAAAAAGCAATTATCACAGTAAACGGCTTCAAAAAAGATCCTTGCAAAAAAACCATTTTCAAAAAACATTCCGTACAAAAACAGTTTAATTACAAAAACAAATTTTCCACAAAAACAACTCTAAAAAACAATTTTTCAAAAAAAAACTCACCATGTTTAAGGAGGAAATAATCATGGCAACCAGCAAAAAGACAGTTAAGATCGGTCTCATCGGTGCAGGCTGGATGGGAAAGGCCCACACCACCGCTTTCCATAACGCGGGAATGATTTTCGGCGACGAGCTTCCGCTCTTCGAGATGGTCTCTGACGTGAGTGAGGCGCAGGTCTCCGCGTTTGCAGACGCAATGGGTTACAGCAGGTACACAACAAACTGGATGGATGTGGTCACAGATCCGGACGTGGATCTTGTAGATGTGGCGACTCCCAATTCCATGCACTTCGAAATGGTCAAGGCTGCTCTGGAGAACGGCAAGCACGTCTTCTGCGAGAAGCCCCTGTCCCTTTCCGCCGCACAGTCCCGCGAGCTGGCAGAACTCGCCGCGGAGAAAAAGGTTGTCAATTACTGCGGATTCTCCAACATCATGAACCCCGCCAACCTGTATGTCAGGGAGCTTGTGCAGAGCGGCAGGCTGGGAAAGATCATGAGAGTACACGCCACTTATGACCAGGATATGCTGCTGGATCCTTCCATCCCCCTCGCATGGAGGCACATCCGCAAAAAGGCCGGCACCGGCGCCCTTGGCGACCTCGGAAGCCACCTCTTCTCTGTCTTCCAGATGATCGTAGGCGACATGGACGAAGTAGTCGGCACGGAAGCAATCGTTATCCCCGAGCGTCCGCTGGCACCCGGTTCTACGGAGATGGGAAAGGTCGAGAACGATGACGTCATCTCCTTCCTCGTCCGCTATAAAAACGGCGCCATCGGTGATTTCTCCTCCTCCCGCGTCGCAACCGGCAGGAAAAACTATTTCTACTACGAGATCCAGGGCACGGAAGGCAGCGTAGTCTACAACCTCGAGCGCATGTGTGAGGTACAGGTCTACTTCAAGTCCGACGCGGACAAAGACAACGGCCGCGACTGCGGTTTCCGCACTGTCCTTCTCAATCCTCAGCACGAAGGCTTCAAATGGTTCCAGCCCGCAGGCGGCATCGCGATCGCCTTCGATGATATGAAGACACTCCAGGCCCACACCCTTATGCAGGCCATGGAAGGAAAGCCTTATCTCTGCGACTTCGCCCTCGGTGCCAAAGTCGACGGCATCATCGACGCGGTCGAGCGCTCCATCCAGAGCCGCACATGGGAAAAGTGCTGAAATCACATCAGTTCAGGAGGATAATACAATGTTCAACAATGTAAAACTTGGTATCGCGCCCATCGGTTGGACCAACGACGACATGCCCGCCCTTGGCGGTGAACTCACTTTTGAGCAGATGATCTCGGAAGCCGCTCTGGCAGGCTTCCAGGGGACCGAGGTAGGGGGAAAGTTCCCCACTGATCCCGCCGTCCTGAACAAAGCGCTGGATCTTCGGGGAATCAAGATCGCCAGCCAGTGGTTCTCTACCTTCTTGTGCTCCACTCCCTATGAGGATAATGAGCGCGAATTCGTTAAGACCCTTGATTTCCTCGAAGCTGTCGGCGCGTCCCGCGTCAACGTCTGCGAACTCACCCGCTGCCTCTTCGCGGAGGAATGCTCCATGTTCGGCGATCACAAGCCCATCGCGACCGACGAGGAATGGGACAGGCTCTGCACCGGCCTCAACAGGCTCGGCAAGATTGCGGCAGACCGCGGATTCAAGCTCTGCTTCCATCATCACATGGCGACCGTCGTGCAGACCTTCGAGGAGACGAAGCGCCTGATGGACAACACGGATCCACGCTATGTCTGGCTCTGCTACGACACCGGCCACTTCACCTTTGCCGGTGAGGACGCCGCCCGCGCCGCCCGCGAGTTTGGACCCAGGATCGGCCATGTCCACCTCAAGGACATCCGTCCCGCCAGGATGGAACAGGCACACCGGGAAGGCTTCAAATTCCGCAAAGCGGTTGTCGAAGGCTGCTTCACCATCCCCGGAGACGGCTGCGTCGACTATCCGGCAGTCTTTAAAGCCCTCAAGGACGCACATTATGAAGGCTGGTTTATCGTGGAAGCCGAACAGGATCCCGCCAAAGCCAATCCCTTCGAATACGCCCTGATGGCCAGAGATTACATCCGCAGGACCGCCGGGATCTGATGTAAGTGTTCCTGCAGTTCCTACAGTATCTACAGTCCTAAACAAAACAATTTCATTTTGCCATTTTGATGCTATGTCCCTTGGACACCACCTACACCAAAAAGACAGGGAATCGCCCAATGTCATTATATTAAGATGACATTGGGGAATCGCCCCTGTCTTTTTTGTGCATGCTTCACGTTTTCACAGATACTCTCAAAGACTGTAATCACTGATGCATTGTTTCAAGCCGTCAATTGTGTTACAAAAATGAATCCCATGACTTTTTATTTTTGAGCAGTCCATCCACAGATGATGGCGGAAACCCGCATCATGGATATTTACACGCAGGGAAAGAGCGTTTTTCAGCCACTCGGCTGTCTGATACATCGTCAGATCGTTCTCGCTCCCGTAATTATACGCTCCGCCGGGAAGGAGTGCCGCTTTTGTAATGAGAGCTGCAACCTCACGCACGTATGTGACTGCGCGATGCTGGGTGGTGGAAAAGGATATATCTGTTTCCCGCAGCATGTTGACCAGGAAGTTCCCGCGGTTGGGAACACCGTACTTCGGCATGTCATACATCCAGGTTGCGCGAAGATGTACCGTATCAGGATTTATGTCGAGGGTACGCTGTTCCATCTCCAGTTTGTGACGAGAATAGAGATTGGAAGGATCAGTTTCTTCTTCTCTATAAGGTCCATCTCCGGAACACCCGCTGTAAACCTGATCCGTGCTGAACATGACACATTTGACACCGGACTTTGCGAGCCACACAGGAACCTCAACATTTGCGTGGTATGAGCCTTCCGGGTTTTTTTCACAGGTGGAAATATCCGAAATCGCCGCAGTATGGATGATGAGATCCGGCTCTGTTTCGTCAACCATGCGCATGACAAAATCCTCCCCGGCTGTCCTGAGTGACGGCGCCGGTATGGCATCCGTCAGTTCCTCCATAATACGCGCTCCGACAAAACCACGGGGACCTGTTACAAGAACTCTCATATCAACTCCTTATCTCCTTCTTTTTCAGCGGAAAAGCTCTTCCGTTCGCCTCCATATTTTCAGCCATCAGCCCTGAATACCATTTGCAGAAATCGGCTATATCCTTGGGTTTCATACCGTATTTTTGGCCATCGTTCATCGACATGGCACTTGAATAAACGTAATCCACATCGTATCTCAGGCCGTTTATTTTTTTCAGGCTTCCTCTGAAGGTATCAATAAGTTCCCGCTGTGCTTCTTCGTCGTTTAACTGATCAAGACTGAATCGTGAAGGATCACACATTGAGACCATACGCCGGTTTGTGTCCGGAAGATATTCCCATTTTCTGAGGGGCGGATTGACAACTATATCAAAAGTAACATCTTCTTTACTGCCATTTGGTTTTCTGCAGATATTTCTCACTTCGCATATCGCCGAAGCATTCCACAGATTGCGGAACTGCATGACAGCGACCTCTGTCAGGGAATCCTTTACTTTCGTTCCGGCTTCACTCTCGAGCCACACCGCAGTCTTTTCAGATCCTTCCCGCTCAAAAAGCAGTGTCAGAAAATCTGTGCTCACAGAGGCAAGGTCTTTGCAAAACTGCTGATACTCCCGCGAATAATACAGAAGGAACCTGTACAGATCTGTTGACCACTCCGCAAGATCCTGCACATACGTCCGGATCCCGTCATCGTCCGGACTTGCCGGCTGATGGAAAGGATTCAAAAACGGAGTATAGATCGATTTTCTCTGGTCCGCCGGACTGCCCAGCAATTCCGTATGTTCAGAGCCTTCCGGTCCAATGATCGTATCCAGGATCATTTTAAAGGAATTTATCTTTGTATACAGCGCTTCTGCTACGGAATCGCCGGGATCATCTATATCGTGGAAACAGTCAAAGTCAAAGACTCTGTCCTGTATGGTAAGACACGCCATATCCTGATCCGCATAAACAGTTACCGGCACCCGCATCCGGTATTCCATCTGCAAGACCATCTCTTTTACATGCTGTGAAAATACCCTGTCCGTTTCCGGCCGGTTTCCGCAGTTTTCTCCCTGTATGTTATGATACAGATGAAAAGAGCTCATTCTCTGACGGATCCATTCCGGCTCTGTCAGATTCGGGTCTGTTCCCGTTTTCTCAAGTTCTTTCAGATATTCTATCGGTGAAAGAGCCTTCAGCCTGACATTTCCCTCGATGGCCGGTCCGGGAAAAAACATAAACACACTTCCGTAATAGACAACATTTTGTTCATCTTCGATTTCAAAATGCTTTCTCGCCTGAACATCGTCCTGTGTATATGGATCTTCAAAGCCGTCCACCGGTGACTGCGTCAGCGCAATATTGCAGCAGACAATGCCATAGTCCCGATAATGGAGGCTGATCAGATCACCGCTTACAGCCCCGTCAAAGCCTTCTGTCAAATGCAAGTGGCTGAGTAAAAAATCAGGAATCTTACCTCCCTTACTGAATGAATGGATGGTCAGACCTTCTTTTTTAAAGATATCTGTCAGTTTCTTCCTGATTTTAGATTCAGAACTGTTTTTTATCAGTTCTTTGATCAACTCCACACCAACGCCGGCCGCTACACTCCCAAAAGCATATCCGGCATACATCAGCGCTTCTTTCCAGGCATACGCCGGTATGAGCACCTGCGAAGCAATCAATAAAGCGAAATGATTCAGAAGTAATTTAGAAGGCAGTAAAACGATTCCTTCCACCACATCCAGACCGGGGGTATTGATCTGCAGCATGCTGCCCAAAGCATCATTCATTTCTTTGTCAGGGTCAATCTTCCCGGTGTTCTCTGTCCCGATACTATTGCATACATCATTTTCGTCATCATTTATGCCGGGCTGCTTCATCATGCATCCTTTCTCAAAATACCATTGCATACGGATTTGGTCTCGGATTCAGTTTATCAATAATCTGGCAGTTCGCCCAGAGTATATTAATTAAAATGAACCTAAAATTATTTTTTTAAGGCAGTCTAAGGATGATAGGGTATCCTGTCAAAGCAGGGTTCACTCAGGACCTTTAAACTTTCAATAATGAATATAAAGGTCATTAAGCGTAAGCATAAAGAAAAGGAAATCTATGAAAAAAGAAGATGAATATATCAGCCAGCTGAATCGGATCTGGAGTGAAAACAGGAAGCACCCGGGATTTCAATACTTTACGGATGTAATGTTTGACTGGTATCTGGATTTTTTTGAGCACAGGAGAACTTATCCGGTCGTCGTGCTGGGCTCCGGCATTCCCCTTGAGCCGGTCATGTCCCTCGGGGTTCGTCCGCTCTTTCTGTTGGGCGGAAGTCATGAGACCTGCAGATGGTCAGAGGAACTGGTCCCCCGGGATACGGATCCGGTGAGCCGTTCGATCCTGGGATATCTGCATAATCCCGGCAGCCCGGATTTTACCGATACGCTCTTTATTGTCCCGCTGGTGTGCGACAGTATGCGGAAGATTGCTTATCTTTTGAAAGAAGAAGGGCGAAAAGTCTTTCCTCTTGATATCCCGCCGGTCCACAGCAATGATTTTTCTATTCAAAAATGGCATAGACAGGCAGATCTTTTGGCAGAAGCACTGGAAGATCATCTCTGCCGCGGGATAAAAGAAAAAGAACTGCGACGCAATGTCCGCCTGATCACCAGAGCAAGGGGCTGTCTCTATGAATTCCTGAAAATGGCTTCTGAACATGAAGACTGCATTTCGGGTTCTGCCCGGATGCTGGTACAGAACAGTTTTTACTGTGCCAAAGACCTGGAATCCTGGACGCAGTCGCTGAAACAGCTGACAAAGGAGATTCTGGGATTTCCCGGTAAACGGACGGCTGGGTTTGGCTCTTCCGGTTTTAATCAGTCCTCTTTTGGCACTTCCGGCTTCAGTCCGGCTGCTTTTAGTCAGTCCGCTTTTAGCACCTCCGGTTTCAGCCCAGCTGCTTCCGATATGCGTCCCCGGATTCTGCTGATGGGGTCGCCTGTCTTTTTCCCCGGATATAAGATTCCCTTCCTCCTCGAGGAAACCGGGCTTTGCATCTGGAGGAATCTGGATGCATCCACGGTCCCTTTTCAGATGCCGCCGGGAATCAGCGGGGCGAGGGGCCTGCGGAAGCTGCTTCGCTCCGGAGCCGCTTCCTGGTATTATGCCGACGCTTCTTCCGCCTATATCGTCAACGATTCCATGCGCTCCCTGACAGCCACTCTGGCGGAAAGCAGTGTGATCGACGGCGTGGTCTTTCATGTGCTCAAAGGCCAGGTGGAACCGGATTTTGAACTGGGTTACTATGAAGAATTCTTCGCCGAAAGAGGAATCCCTTCCTTCCGGCTGGAGACGGATTATCAATATCAGGATATCGAACAGTTGCGGATCCGAATGGAAGCCTTTCGTGAAATGCTGGTACATAACCGGCTGAAAAAAGAGAAAGCAGTATGAATAAACAGCGAGTCAAGCGGCCGCAAATGACGAGCTTGCTCGGGCATTTGCGGACATTTGACGGGCGTCCAAACATGAGGAAGGAGCCGTTTTGCGCATTGTTTTTGCGCAAAACGAGCGGATTCCGAATGGTTGGAGTGCCGCGGAAGCGCGGGACGCGCGAAGCAGCGCGTAGTTTATTCATACATGTTTGTTCCTACCCCGGGCATGGCCACAAGTATGAAAGAGGAAAAAAGCTGTATAAAAAGAGGAAAACCGTATGAGAAAAACACAAAAAAGAAGGCTCACACAGCTTCTGTGCTGCATCGGGCTGGTCCTCCTGGCATTTTTTGCAGACCGGTTCCCGTTTCATGTTACTGAGGAAGAAGAACTGCATACCACACTTACACAGTTCTTCTCCGTGGAACATCTGCGCAGGATGGTCCCTCTGGCAATAATCCTGCTCATAGCAGGCGCGGGCATCTTTCTGGTCATCCGTATCAGAATGCATATGCTTCTGTCAGACCCGGTCAAACGGAAAACGGCGCGGATGCGCTGCCCGCATTCCGGCGGGCACGTGACCATACCGGAACGCTCTGCTTTCCATACGATACGCTGGAGCTGCATGATCGCCTTTTCCCTGCTGACCATATTCGGCGGGATCCTCCTGGGAATCAAAGTCAGAGGATTCAGCCTTCCCGTGCTCGCCTGTCCGACCAACATGGACCAGCTTTTTGAGAGCAGCTGCTATTTTCTGGCGCACATACCGGTACTGCTGGAGGAATACACACCTGCGGGCATTGCGCTATTTGCGGTCAGCACCATGGGCAGCGCCGCCCTCCTTGGCAGAATCATCTGCGGATTTCTCTGCCCCATGGGCCTGATCCAGGATCTCATGCACTTGATCCGCCGGAAAACAAGAGCGGAGGGCGTCTTCATGGAAGAAAAAGCGTACACCTGGCTGCTTCCCGTCAAATGGGTGATGGTGCTCCTCATGATCGGCCTGGTTTTCGCAGGAGGGGAATTCTGTTATTTCTGCCCGGCGCTGGCCACATCCCCGGTACTGGCAGGAATGCAGGTGAGCCTGTATCTCAGCGCGTTTATGATGATCTTCGTATTGATCGGGAGCTTTTTTAAGCGTCGTATTTGGTGCAACATCTGCCCTCTGGGCTATCTGATCGGCCTGTTCCACCATGTATCCCCCTTCCGCCTGAAAAAGGATACCACGGCCTGCACGGAATGCGGGGCCTGCTATGAAGCATGTCCGATGGGCATCAAGATCATTTATACAGAGCGGGAAAAAACGGACGTGACGGATATCAACTGCATCCTCTGCGGGGAGTGTATCCGCAGGTGCCCGGAAGACAACGCCCTGGCCATGACCTTTGCGGGGAAACGATTCTATACCGCCTCGAGGGAAAAGGTTGTCTCAGGATATTCATTAGCCATAGGAACAGCGTCAGGAAAAAAGCCTTGCACATACAAAATGCCCGAAAACGAAATCGCAGAAAAATATAAAAAGAGAGAAAAACAATGAACAGACGAAAAGAGCGGTTCTCCGCCAAGCAGACGCGCACGAGCAGGAAATATCTGAACCGCATCCGTGAGCTGGGGCAGATGCCCGAAAATCTCGAGCCGTTTTTAAGTGTTCTGGATGATGTTTTTGTGAAAGAATCCCTTCCCGGTGCTCTGCAAGGGAAGACCCTGGTCGGCACCTATTGCGTCATGGTCCCCCAGGAACTGGTCTATGCGGCGGGAGCGGTCCCCGTAAAGCTCTGCAGCGGGAATTATGTCGGTTTTTCCATCGGGGACGACCTGGTGCCCAGAGACGCCTGCCCGCTGGTAAAAGCTGTCGCGGGATTCAAAGAAATGGGAACGATGCCAATCTATCAGAACTGTTCCATAATGGCGATCCCCATTACCTGCGACTGCAAAAAGAAGCTTGTGGAAATCCTCGAAGATCAGTACAAAGTGTATCCCATGCAGGTTCCGGCATTGAAAGAAGATGCGGATATCCGCCAGTACATAGAGGAACTCTATCTGTTTATACAGGAGCTGGAGGGCGTGACACACCGGGAGGTGACCTGGGAAAGCCTTGCCGAAAGCCTGGAACTTACGGGATATGCCCAGCGTGAACTCTCCAGCTTTATAAAGAGAAAAAAAAGATTTCCCTATCTGATCAGGGGAACTCATGCCCTGGCGGTAATGAATGCCGCATCCTGGCTTCCCCAGAATATCTTGGCGGAATACCTGCACAATCTGAACCGGGAACTTGCGGAAAGGGAAAAGAACGGCATCCTTGCAGTGCCGCGGAAACAGCCCCGGATCCTGCTCACCGGTTCCCCGCTGATTTTCCCGAACATGAAAATCCCCCTCCTCATAGAAGAGATGGGCGGATTTCTGGCAGCCGACGAGACCTGCATGGGAGAGAGAGGGCTCTCTGATCCGGCGGTGGTGGTGGATGAAAGCTTTGACGGCATGATGCGAGCCCTGGCAAACAGAGCCATACGGCCATGCTCCTGCCCCACCTTCGCGGACAACAAGGAAAGGATCTACCGGATCAAGCAGATGATCAGGGACTATCAGATCCAGGGCGTGATCTACCACGTCCTCCGCGGCTGCCTGGTATATGATTTTGAATACAACATGCTGGAGGATGAACTGGGAAAAATGGGCATTCCGGTCATCCGGATGGAAACAGACTACAATGAAGAAGATATAGAGCAGCTGCGCATCCGGATCGAGGCATTTATTGAATTGATCAAACTGCGCGGGGAAGACTAATTTTACAGATTAGAGAGGTATAAAGTCATGATGAATTATTCCATCGGACTGGATGGCGGTTCCACCTATATAAAGGCGGCGCTCCTCGAAAACCGACGGGTGCTGGACACCATGGTGTGCTGTACCGGGATCGACAACAACGCAGCCGCAAGAAAGCTGGCGGAAACCATCTGTGAAAAAAACCGGATCAGCCTTGAGCAGATCAACTATATTATGGCAACCGGTTACAGCCGCAAAATACTGGATATAGCGGACGACGATATATCGGAGATCACGGCCCATGCCTATGGTGTCAGGATCACAGCTCCGAAAGAGTACAGGCCCGGCATGATCATTGATATCGGTGGACAGGACAGCAAGATCATCTACCTGGACGGCTCTTACGCCGTAAAAAATTTCAGCATGAATGATAAATGCGCCGCGGGAACAGGGAAATTCATGGAGGTCATCGCCCAGATTCTGGAGACAACGATCGATCAGGTCGGGCCGCTGTCCCTCGAAAGCACCTGCCCCTGCGACATTAACAGCACCTGCGTGGTCTTCGCCCAGTCAGAGATCATATCCCTGATTGCGCGCAGGTTCGACCGGAGAGACATTCTCGCGGGTATGCATATATCCATGGCAAAACGTATCATCAAAATGATGAAGCGGTCGGAAAAGGGCGGAGATATCCTGATGACCGGCGGAGGCGCCCTGAACATCGGCCTTCACAAAGCATTTGAGGAAGAAATGATGCGCGACATCTATGTAGCCTCCCGCCCGCAGTTCAACGGGGCGATCGGCGCAGCGCTGATCGCCGCTGAAAGAGGAGCTTCGACACGGAGGGAAAAATGGAACTTACACTGATCTTACAGGGTGCTTTTACAGGCGCCTGCGCAGGATTCGGCTGCGGCAGCACCTGCGGAAGCGGTATGGGCGTATTTCTTTCCGGGTATCTGGCATCCCACGCAAAAGGGACAAAGGATTCCCTCCGCGGCTTCCTGCTCTTTTATCTGGGAAAGATCCTGGCTGTGGCAGGAATATGCCTGTCCTCCTCTCTCCTGGGCCGGGCCATCCTTGACGAAACATGGACGGACGGCACATGGCCTCTGTCCAGAGCCGCGGACTCTCTCATGGTAGGACTGGGTATTTTCCTCGTCATACAATGGTTCCGGGAAAGACGAAACGCCCACAGCCATTCCTGCCGCACCTGCTCTATGCGACATCTCCATCAAAAAGCGCCAGTGAAAAGTTCCACGCCTTCTGCGCATTTTTCAACGAAAAACGACATCCAGCCCCTCACGCTTCTGGGAGCAGGGGCCGGTTATGGCCTGACCCCCTGCGCCCCTCTCCTTCTGATGGCGGGATATGCCGCTTCCCATACCCCGGTGAATGCCCTGATCTCCGGCAGTGTGTTTGCTGCCTCCAGCGCCATCTCTCCTCTTCTGATTCTTGCGGTTCTCTCCGGCGTGCTCTCCGGAAAGCTGAAAAAGGAAATCCCCCAGTATCTGGACTGGTTCCGCCTTGGAGCCTATCTGATCCTGATCATTATTTTTACGGCAGATATGCTATGATAGTACCAGGACTCTATTTATGAAGCACAAACCAAATGTGTAAAG
>JAUNJS010000323.1 GCA_030533125.1 Eubacteriales bacterium
TTTGAACAGGGCCCCTTTTTGAATTGAGCTCCCTTTTTGATTCCGTCTTTGTTGTTTATTTGATTCCGTCTTCTGACCGGGTCTTTTGAATCACGGCTCACCTGCGGCTTCTTCGCCGCGCCGCAAAACGTCCGGACCAGATTCCGCATCAGCATCTGTGCTCGATGCGGTGCCCGATGACTCCTGTGAGATTCGAACTCACATAACCAGGCTGAGAACCTGGTGTCGCTGCCATTAGACCAAGGAGCCATATAATCATCCGGGAACGAAACAGGGCCCGCCCCCCCGGACTGCATTGTCTCATCCTGTTTTTTACAGCGACCCGAATGGGACTCGAACCCACATCCTCCTGATAGACAGTCAGGCGCGCCGCCATTGCGCCACCGGGCCGGATACAAAGCTTTTTCGCGCGCGCCGGACAGCCGTGTGTCCGGCGCTTGCGCGGACCGAAAAATCAAAGCACACTTTTTCGCCGTGATGACCGTTTCACTATAGCCTCGTCCGAGGCCAGCAGGATTCGAACCTGCAATGACGCCGTGAAATGGGAAATAATTGCTGTTCGTGCTTTTCGCCTTTCGGTAATTGTAATTTATCACATTCCCTGAAAAGCTTCCCGGTAAAAAAGTTGCGAACAAACAGGCAGGCGGGGATTTCCCGCCTGCCTGTTCAGCGCGTTCTCTATATTATCTCCTGTAGAATACCCCAGATACGTTCCGTATCGATTTCCCGCCTGCCTGTTCAGCGCGTTCTTTATACTTCAATCTCTAGATCCCGCGGCAGAGCCGCCGCTGTTTTTCGATCCGTTCCTTTATCAGCGCAATAAAACCCGCCGGTTCGATCACCTGGATCACTGGACCGAAGGAAAGGATCCGGATAACCATCTCCGTCTCGTCCTGCCGGTCGTATTTGAGCGTCACCAGATATCTGTCCTCCCCAAGGCGTTTTGTTTCCTTTTCCAGATGAGAAAAATGAAGCAGCACGCGCTCCAGCGCGTTGCGGCGGTCTTCCAGCTCAAATGTGACGGAGTCCGGCGCCGCTTTTTTCTGCGGGACATGCTCGTCTTTCCTCGCCGGCCGGCACTCCGTGATCCGGGCGACATTGATGATCCACCGGCGTTTCCGGCCCGCCGCGATCAGGCGGAACCGGTCGTCTTTTTCGGAATATTCCAGCTGGTGCGGCGTGACAACAAGCTCCTGCGGCGCGCGCAGTTTTGTTTCAAAGCGCACATACAGATCGCGTTCTTCCCGCAGCGCCCTCAGAATGGTCCGGAAGTGCCGGATGTAGGCGGGATTCCGGTAATCATCACCGTCCGTATAGCGGTCGTAGTACACGACCCTGTCCGGCGTAAAAAGGGGTTCGACGTCCGCAAGACCTGCCTCGTCCGGCTCGAACAGGCGGATCCGCGGATCCAGCAGCAGCGCTTTCATCCAGCGCTTTTCCAGCGTTGTCAGAGGCATAGAGGGCGCTTCCGTCAGCGGGGTGGATAAATCCGCGCGCAGCAGTTTCCATTTCCCCGTCTTCAGGCTGTCAGGGATCGTCAGCAGGCTCTCCCCGAACGCGTGCTCCTGTACGAGGGCAGTCATCTTTCTGCCGGTCAGCGTGCCGCGCACCGCCTCCCGGAGAATGGCGGCGGTGGTGAGATAATAGCTGCTGTATATTTCATGAAACAACATCGAAATCACCCCTTCTCCGCCAGGTACATCTCCGCCAGCCTGTCAAAGTCTTCCCAGAACCGCGTGATCACCCGCCGGTCGGTACATTTGAGATCTGTCACTCTGCCCGTAAACGTCCGCAGCCACGGCAGCATCTCCAGGGCGTCGTACACATCCGCGGAGAAACGCCAGTGCGTATCATCCAGTTTTTCTACGGAACCGCACCGCTTCTCCCGCTCCAGCCTGTCGGCGATGAATCCCTCCTCCGGCCCGACGCAGACCGTCATTTCGATATGCACAGGCGGCGCCGCGCTGTTGCCTGCGACGCCCCATATGTGGGCACAGAAATCCTCCAGACGCGCGTCCAGCCCGTCCGGAACCTCATAAAGCGCACCGGCCTTTACATTGTCCATCAGATCGACCCTGTAAAAAGAAAACCTGTCCGTATCCGGGGACCAGGCGAGAAGATACTGCCTCCCCGACTGTGTGCCGATGTACAGTTTCAGCGGCAGAACACTGAACATTTCCACCCGGGGCGATTCCGCACGGGGCGCGTCCTCCGGGGATGTTTTCCGGCGCGGTGGAACACTCCGCGATTCCGCCCGGGCCGCGTCCTCCGGGGACGTTTTCCGGCGCGGCATGATCCTGTGCCCCCATGTGAAGGTCAGCAGCCGTTTTTCTCCGATTGCCGGAAAAATCGCGTACAGAACCTCGCTGTCCAGCGCATTCAGGATATAGTGATGTTTGAAACGGAAGAACGGGATTTTTTCCGGCAGACGGTCCTGGATATACGAACCGATTACGCCGAGCGGCGCGGCTTCCGAGAAAAACGCCGCGGCGGCGTCCCAGCTGCCGGGATCGGTCTGGTCTTCATTTCGCAGGTAAATCGTTTCCCGCCCGCGCTTTTCCGTGCGGAGCAGGCCAAGGGAGGCGTACTCCCGGAGCTTTTTGCGGACTGTCGACTCATCCGGCAGGTCATCCTCTTCAGACTCCGGGAACCGGTACGCCAGTTCATCCATCACTTCGGTAATGGAGAGTCCTCCTGCGGCCCGCAGGATGTCCAGCAGGTGAAAATGCAAGGTGATGTCCCGCGCGGTAAAGCTTTTGGTCCTGAAGGCGCGGTACAGCGGGTTTTCCGGTATGGAACGGCTGTCCACCGACAGAAAGACACGGCGGCCGTCCTCGTCCTGTCCGAACGACATATAATCGCCGAGCCAGCTCTCCACCCTGCGGCGCTCATTGTCATAACTGCGCGCGCTCTTTTGGGTGAACTCCTCCCGGTGCCGGAATCCGAAGACATAAAAGGACCGTAGATAAGCGCGTATGCGATTGAAGTTTTTGATCAGTTCGCTGTATGCCATGCGCCGTCCTCAAATCCCGGCGTCCATTCTGCCGGGTGCGGTTTTTTAACAGTTCTCACGCAGCCCTCCGGCGGTTTCCCCTCACATCTCGCTGTAAACAGCGGCTCCGATGATCAGGATGGTCCCCAGGATGCCCGGGACGCCCATCGGTTCCCGCAGAAAAACCGCGGACAGAAGCACCGCGCTCACCGGGTCAATATAGCTGAGCAGGGCGCAGGTCCTGGCCGGCAGATGTTCCATGGATCCGAAGTACATCGCGTAGGCGACGCCCGTGTGGACGATGCCCACCGCCAGAAAGAGGAGCGATTCAGCTGTCGTCAGCGCATAGGCGTGCAGCGTCCCCGCAATCGACATATAGGGCAGCAGCACGACAGAAGCCGAAAACAGCTGGATAATTGTTTTTTCAAACGGGGGAATCCCCGTGATCAGCTTGTTTAACAGGACCACGGAGGCATACAGTACCGCCGCGGCGAGGCCCAGAAATACGCCCCGGAAACTGCCGGAGGCGGCCGCTCCGGTCTCTCCGACAACCCCGGACACCAGAAACATGCCGGTCACGGACAGGACGACGCAGACGGCCTGCCGGACAGACAGCTTTTCCTTCAAAAGCATCGGGGACAGGACCATGACGATGACCGGCGACATGTAGTAACAGAGCGTGGCGACTGCCACCGTCGTGTAATTGTACGCCTCAAACAGCAGGATCCAGTTGAAACCGATCAGCGCCCCGGTGAGCGCCAGCAGCGCGAACGCTTTCCGGGAAATCTTATTCCACTGAAGTTTTCTCCCCCGGGCCCGCACAGCCAGCAGCAGAAAAACGCCGCCCAGGATGCCCCGCCCGAAGGCGAGGACATCCGAAGGCAGCGGGATCGACCGCCTGAATATGCCGATCGTCCCGAAAATAACCATAGACAGGGTGAGTACATAAACCGGTCTTCTGCTGCTGCTTACGTTTCTGTGATCCATAATTCCATCATCTTGCTTTTAACCCGGCTGGTAATTCCCGCTCGCGTTTCCGCGCGCCGGAACTCCGGCATA
>JAUNJS010000324.1 GCA_030533125.1 Eubacteriales bacterium
TTATTTGTGTGTCTGCAGACAGGAGCGGATGAACCGCTGGTCTTAAAACTATCTTTCTGTTTTGCGAATCATTCCGCTCTGAATGTTTTTTGATCTGAGTGTCTTTCTGCTTTGAATGTCTTTTTGTTGAGGATGCCTTATGTCGTAAATGCTCTTCTTATAAATTTCTTTTTTTCTGAACGCCTTTCTGATATAATCTTTTTATGTACAGAATGTTTCCCGATGGAAACATTCTGCCACTAAATGCAGTGTGTGAAAATGTACCTGAGAGTGCGGGTACAAATAAAAAAGCGGCAGGATTCTCCTGCCGCTTTTCTTGTCAAGGACCGTTTCATTTTCTCAGTTCCTGCCTCTTTGCTCTCAGACAAAGGTTCATTTTCCGCATTCTGTGCTTATTTCAGCTTTTTCTCCTCAAATACGTCCACGACAGACTCTCCATGGATCTTTTTTGTCTTGACCGCAGGTTGAAAACGCGGAAATTCATCGGAAAATGAAGCAGGACAAGTCTGTCTTTTCACGGATCTGCCGATATATTAACTGTCTTCCGGTATACAATATTCAAAACTTCGCACTAATTTCACACTGTTTTTCACTGAATTCCCCCAATAACAGAGATAGCTTCTGCGCAAGGTTTTTTATTTGTAGAGCATCAGATGGCCTTCGCGCATGTCAAACCAGAGCCGGCATCCCTCTTCCGCCGTCTCATATACGCCCACAATGCCCGAGAGGGGGGTAAATGCCTGGTCGATGTCGGAGACCCTGTTGGGAAGTTTTTTTATCCCGGACAGGTTGAAGCGGACGGTGTGTTCGTTTTCAAAGGCCGCCGCGTACAGGATTCCGGACTCGACAAGATCCTGGAAGAAATGGCTGCCGTAGGAGAGCTCCGGGTTATATCCCGCCTCGGAGACGGAGATCTCGCAGAGCATCTCAAACCCGTTGATGTCCGCAAAGGTTGTCGGGACGCCCAGCTCCGGCGACGACGTGCCGATCCGCCCGGGGACGAGCAGGACCATGCACTTTCCTTTAGCCCGGTAATAGCGGTTGATCGTCCCGATGCATACGGAGACACTGTATTTGTCATTATAGGGCATGTTGTAATAGGCAATCGGATCGACCGACACGATGACGTCCACTTTTTTCTGTCTGGACATTCCCATGGACGCGCCGCGTGTTTCCAGAAGGATCCTGTCCGCGGAGATTTCGGAGACGGGAGCGCCGCTGCCGCTGTGAACGGCGTCCGCGGAACTCTCCCGCTCTCCCGCTCTCCCTTCCGGCCCGCTCTCCTGCTCTCCGGAAACAGAGCTGCCGGTTTTTCCGGATTCCTGCTCCGGCAGGTCCAGCGGTTCCGCAGACTCCAGTACGCCGGCGTCCATCCGCAGGACCTGGAGCGGGCGGCACTGCAGAAGGTTGATGCGGTACTGTCCGTTCTGTGACAGGTTGATGGTGAACTCGATGTCCACCGCGTTCTGATATTCGTCCGAAAGAAGGCGCAGGATCGTCCGCAGATCCCCCATGAGGTCCTCTTTTTTCACAAGTCCCCTGCAGGAGACAAAGCGGATATCCCTGTACTCCCCGCGATCCATGAAACGGGCTTCGGCCTGCGTGTCGTGCTCCAGCAGGAGGTTCCGGAGGAAGGGAGGCAGGTGCGGACGGAGCTTTTCCATGGGCAGATGCTCCACATTTCTGGCCGGCCGGCTGACCGCGTCGATCCGGCGCTGGGAAAATTTGTGGCGTTCCGCCACGGGGGCGTAAAAAGATGCCTTCGGGTTGTCCATCTGGATGATACAGGGATAGGAACCCTCCGCGCGGTCGACTGCGGCGGTACCGAGCCCCGCGACGAGACGCACCATTCCCTGTTCCGGGTCCGCTTCTTTCCCGTAGATGTACGGACTGTAGGAATACCCGACGCCCGCCGCGCAGGGCATATAGTACTCGTCGTAATAGCTGCCGGACACGCGCTGCACCAGAAGCGCCATCTGCTCGTCGCGCTTGTCCAGCCCGCGCTGCTGCCGGTATTCCAGGACGGAGAGGCTCTGGGTGCTCGCGTAGACCGTCCGGACCGCGTTTTCCAGCTCCGTGAGGCGCTCCGGGAGCGAGCCGCTGTTCGAGCAGAAAATCGACTCGTATTTCCCGGCAAAAGCGTTTCCGAATCCGTCCTCAAGAATGCTGCTTGAGCGGACGATAAAGGGATCCTTGCCGTAATATTCGAGCATCTTGACGAAACGCAGTTCCAGCTCCTGCGGGAACCGCCCCTCTTTGAGCTTCTCCGCGAAAGTCGGCGCGATCGAATAATACTCCTCCCCTCTCCGCTGCCGGATGCGCAGATCCCACAGACCGTTTTCCACGATATAAGTGTAGAAAACATCCGATCCGATGTAGAAGGAGTCGTGGGGTTCCATCTTTCCGGCGAACTGCGCTCCCGCGTTCTCCAGAATCTTCCTTGCCAGCAGCATACCGCAGGCCTTGCCGCCCACCATTCCCGTCCCTATCATCTTGGACTTGACGCGGAAATAATCCTGCGGCGTGAAATGCTTTTTGACCAGGGGTCTGAGGCGCTCGTCCCGCGTGAGCATGATGTTGCACATGCGGGAGCATTCCTCTGACACGTCCTGCCTTTCCGCCGTCTTCTTTCTGGCTTTTTCAAAATAGCGGTCCCAGCTGTCACGGCTGTCATAAGCCAGTTCCCCGTCCCCTTCGTCCAGCGCTTCATAGAAACGGCTCGTCTCGATTCCGTCCAGAAGCGGCGAAAAACTCCCAGTCACGGGGTCGTATTCGTGGGGCAGGAACATCGTCTCGCTGTCCCGGTTCCAGACTTTGAGCGGCCGCACATAGACCGGCCCCGGTTCATCCGCGGAAACGGCCCCTTCCGGCTGCTCTTCCTCATATACATCCAGAAACAGCTGTGTCGTCTCCTGGATCTTGTTGATCGCGTGATAGGAGTGCATCCCGCGGATGATCGGAAAAAACGCCACCGTATCCAGGATAAAGAGAAACGGACAGGTCACGCGGAAAAAGTTGCCCATCATCAGGTCCGTCGCCCAGGCGGTCTGCAGCTCCGACAGACAGTCGAAGACATAGAACGCGTCGTATCCCTCGCGCTCTATGATCTCATGGATGGCCACAGTGAACGTCTCAAACCGGTGCGACAGCTCTACATGCTCGATCTTCACGCCCTCCCGCTCGCTGACAAGCGGCGGATGGCTCGCGAAACGGATATAGATCAGGTTCCTGCCGTCGGCAATCGCCTGCTCCACATACGGATCAAAAAACAGATGCGCCTGTTCGAGATTTGACAGACGCCAAACCACATTGTCTCCCAGGCGGATATTGTTCAGCGCCCGGTCCATCTGGGGGATTCCGGATAAGATTCTCTCAAATGCGGCCATATTAAACCTCCCTGCACGGAATATATTTATAATAGGGCAGAGGCGGCCATGCCGCCCTCTATCCCTGACCGGCCCGCGTCCGCTGTCAGACGGAAAACACCTTACGCGGGCCGTGTCATAAAAAAACAGCGCCTGAAAAGATGGGAACCCATCTCTTCAAGCGCCGTTGCTTGTCGTAAAACATTATAGACAATAAACGTGTTTTCGTCAATAACGCAGAAAACACTGCCATTCCTGTGCCCGCCGCCGGCGTTACTGTTCACGCCCTATCGAGGGCGTGAACAAGTAACGTGCGCGCGGCGATTCCAATTCGCTTACGCGGCGTCGCGCGCCGTTAAACTCGGGTTTTGCGCGAAAAAGCCGCGCAAAACGCCTCGAATTTCGTGGCAGCCTGAACAGTAACCCGCCGGCAACAGTTCAACCGGCTTCGAAACTCGAGTGTTTTTGCGCGTCTTCAAGTGCAAAAACCCGGGTTGTACGGCGCGCGGCGCACGCAAAGCGCATTGGAACCGGCGCCAGCCGTTGCGGGATCGTTACGGTTCGCGCCCCCTCGAAGGAGAGAATATCAAGGCAGTCTGAGCTTTAACTGCACGCCCCTGCTTTCGGGCTTTCAGACCGCATCCTTCGAGCCGTCTTGTCTTCTTTTCGTCTGCATGTTATAAT
>JAUNJS010000325.1 GCA_030533125.1 Eubacteriales bacterium
TAATCAATATAAACATATGGTATAATATGCGGGACAATCAAAATACTTGCCCTGGGAATATAGAACCGAGCTGGACTTTCAAAGGGGAGAAAGAGGAATGGATCAGATAACGGTGAGAGCAGCATTTGATCAGGTCAAGCCGGTTATGGATTTCGTCAATGCGAAGCTGGCGGAACTTTGCTGCTCAGAACAGGTACGGGTTCATGTAAATGTGGCAATCGACGAGATCTTTGGAAATATCGTCCAATATGCCTACGATCCGGAGGGCGGACCGGTTACTGTAAGCGTTGAAGTGGAGGACGATCCGCTTTGTGTGGTTATCACATTTATTGATCACGGAGTGCCCTACGACCCATTATCCGCAGAATTTGTGAATACCCTTCACATGCCGGCTAAAGAGCGGCCAATCGGAGGACTGGGGTTGTTCATGGTAAAAAGGATCATGGACAATATATCATATACTTACAGGGATGGAAAAAATATACTGACAATTCGCAAGAAAATAATATGATGAGGTGAAAATATGGTTAAAGGCAGAGAGGAAGACGGGAGACTCATCATCAGTCTCGCCGGCGAAATTAATACATTCAACGCTTCACAGGTCGAGGAACAGATTCAGAAAATCCGCGAGGAACATCCCTGTGATTCGATCGAGATTGACTGCGATCAGCTGAAATATGCTTCCAGCGCCGGACTGCGCGTATTTCTTCGGCTCATGCAGGCAGTGAACGAAACTGTTTTCACCAATGTCCATTCCGAGTTGTATGAAATACTGGATATGACGGGTTTTACCGAAATGACGAAAGTTCGTAAGGCTTATCGCGTGATTTCGGTAGAGGGCTGCGAGGCTATCGGTCAGGGAGCCAACGGAAAAGTCTACCGAACAGATCTTGAGACTATCGTCAAGGTCTACCTCAATCCCGATGCTTTATCGGAGATCCACCGTGAGCGGGAACTGGCAAGGCTGGCCTTTGTCGCAGGCGTGCCGACAGCCATTCCCTATGATGTGGTACGCATTGAGGGAGGAGGTTACGGTTCTGTCTTTGAGCTTCTTAACGCTAAAAGTTTTGCCAAGCTGATCATAGGCGGTGAAAAGACGCCGGATGAGGTGGCGGAGATGAGCATCCGGCTGCTGAAGCTCATTCACTCCAAAGAGATCCGTTCGGAGATTTTGCCGGATATGAAAGCGGTAGCGTTGAATTGGGCGCATTTCCTGAAAGACTATCTGCCTGAGGATCGATTTGAAAAACTGATTTCGCTGATCAGTGCGGTGCCGGAGGATATACATCTGATGCATGGAGACTATCACGTCAAGAACGTCATGCTGCAGAACGGTGAGAGCCTGCTTATCGACATGGATACGCTCTGCAGCGGCAATCCGATTTTCGAGCTGGCCAGCATGTATAATGCTTACGTGGGCTTTGGTCTGGTCGATCCAGAGAAAACAGAGGCGTTTCTTGGCATGTCGGCCGATATCTGCGCTGCCTTCTGGCGCAAGAGCCTTGCCCTGTATCTTGATACCAATGATGAACAGTGGATAGATGAGGTGGAAGCCAAGGCGAAGATAATCGGTCTGACAAGACTGATGCGCCGGGAGATCCGTCGGGATGGACTGAGCCGAGAGGACGGCAGGAGGATGATTGAAGCTTGCCGCGACAATCTGGTCGAACTTCTGCCCGGTGTCGATACATTGGTGTTTTAAATGATGAGAATTGATTTGCATATGCATTCCACAGTCTCCGACGGTACTGATACACCGTCGGAACTGCTTGAGCGCGTTCGGGAAGCTAAAATAGAGATGTTTGCGCTGACAGATCACGACGCGATCAAGGGCTGTGCTATGATCAGGAATTCCATTAGACCCGGTGATCCGTTCTTTATTAACGGCGTGGAATTTTCCTGTCGCGATGAGGAGGGCAAATACCATATCCTCGGCTATAATTACAGCCCGGACAGCGCATCAATCCTTGACGTCGTTGAGTTGGGGCATGGGTATCGCGAAAAAAAGCTGATGGCACGGCTCGAGTTTATCAGAGATAGGTTCGGATTTTCATTCTCGGAAGAAGATGTTCAGTACCTGCAGGCATTGGAAAATCCGGGAAAGCCTCATATCGGAAATCTCATGGTGCGATACGGATATGCGCCTTCCAAAGAAGTCGCCATCAGGGAATATCTTAATCAGGCGCGCTTTCACAATGAATACGTGCGCCCGGAACAGGCCATACAGGGCATTCTCAAAAGCGGCGGCATTCCCGTACTGGCTCATCCTGTCTATGGTAGCGGGGATGAGCTGATTCTTGACGACCGGATGGATCAGCGGCTTAAGCGGCTGTTGGAATTTGGCTTGCAGGGGGTGGAGGCATTTTATTCGTCTTTTACCCCAAAGCTGGAGAGAGAGATGATCTTCTTTGCGGAGAAATATAATCTGTATGTGACTGCAGGCAGCGACTATCACGGAAAAAACAAGATGATTGCTCTGGGCGAAACCAATCTGGATAAGGCCGAATCAATTCCTGACGGAATGAAGCGCTTCCTGTCGGTGGTAGGTTATGCTGCAGGATGATGGGAATTAATGAGATGAATGTATAAAAGAAGGAACTTCGCACCTTGAGCGGCGCAGCAGGAAGAATGAGAAAGGAGCTTTGCATTATGCCTACCCCAATCCAATTTTCGTTTAAAGACAGGACCACAGGCGCACCGGTGGCTAACGCTATTATCCCGGAAGGATACTTTGTGAACGCAACAATAACGGATAAGTATGCCAATGATCTGGTCCCGCTCCATGCCTACACCGCTGCGGTTGCTCCGGATCAGAGTATCGTTTTGAACTCGAATTCCAAGGGTATGTGGGAACAGCTTATCAACCCGCTCATGCAGCAGACAGCGAAAATGACGGGTGTGAGAAAGACAAATTTTGCTCCCTATCCCGATCCGGACAGATATCTGTCGGAGTATGCAGCGGCCTATATGGATGGGAAAAAAGCCGCTCTCGTTGCCACAGCAACCCTTCCCGGCAGCTTCGCGGATAACAGGCAGGCAATCCACAACAACTTTCTTGAGGAGTTCATCGCCCGTGAAGGAAGCGGCCCGAACGTTCAACTGGAAATTGTCAACAGTATCTGCGAACCCATTCTGATGAAGTTCATCGGAAAACAGCAGGGTAAACCCAAAGTTGTACTTGTAGGTTACGAGCTTATGGGAGTTGAGTACCGGAATGCAATCAGACCGGAAATGTTGATGGGCGGTCCAATCGGACTTGTGGCTTTGCTCAAGGCTTCATCGAAGAAAAAGCCTGCAAAATCAGCCCCCTTCGGCCATGCCAAGGAACGGGATTCCATTCGCTGGGGTTATAACCGTCTCTACTCCTGCATATGTGACGCGGAACTCGAACAGCGCGCGACGGAGGAATTCATGAGGTTCGTGCTGTCTTTCACACCGGATATGAGTTTTATCCAGCGTCGGGAGCAGCTGGCTTATGAAAACTGGGTCGCGGCTATGCAGTTCGCTAATCAATTGTCGGCACAGGCGAGACAAGGTCAGATTCAGGCTCAGCAGCGGGCAATTGAGGCATCCCGCATGATAGCTCAGAACAGCGCACAGATGTCAGCGGGCATCATGGATTCATGGAATCAGAAAATGGCGTCTGACAGCCGCATCAGCCAGGCCAGATCGGAAGCAATCCGCGGGGTGAATACCTATCAGACGACCGGTGGCAGGAGCGTAGAGGTTGGAGTCACTGCAGACCATGTTTATCAGAATAACTACGGTGATGTATATGGGGTATCGGGTACGGCTCCTGACCAGGAACTTCTGAATCGTTTGAACTGGACAGAGATACACAGGCGGTGACAGTCAGCTTTGTGCGCTGCCACACAAGGAACTTCCACTATCATGTGGCGCGGAAACTTTTATGGACAAAGAACGCTGCTTGCCTTTATAAGCTGCCGAGAAGAGTAAACGGGGATTGAAATATGAGAGATAAGATTCGTGTATGTCTGATCGGATGCGGCCGTGCGGGAATGATTCACGCA
>JAUNJS010000326.1 GCA_030533125.1 Eubacteriales bacterium
CAGCCAGCGTTTGTAATCATCCTGATACATACTTTGCACCTGCTTTCTTTGATAAATGAAAAAGTGAATGAAACCGGGATAAAACCAGTCGATTCCCGCTGCTTTCTGCATGACGCGGGGGCGCAGGGAAACGCGTCCCCGTCGCCGGGTCCGGGTTTCCGGGCGGCTGCAGCGGAATTCTGGAGCGCGGATATGAGACGCGGCACACATCCGTGATGAGGACAATACGGGACAGATATGGGCAAAATGCTGTACTGTCCGCAAAAAAACATGCCGTAATGCGACAATTTTCCTAAATAAAAATATATCGGTTTTTCCACAACATGTCAACCCTGACCGGACTTCCGATGCCCTGACCGGGTGTTAGGACCGGGTGTTTGGATACCCGGGCACGGCAGGCATGTGCACGTGTTCAGACTGCCACGGGAATCAACCGTTTCTGTGCGGCTTTTTCACATAGAAACCCGGGCTGAACGGCGAAAATCCCATCGCGGCAGCGACAACAAGGCCGGGCTTTGCGGAGCGGGATTTTCGCGCGTCACAGTTCACTCCCCCCGAGGGGACGTGAACTGCGGCATGAACTGCGGTCATCGGGACTTGCAGTCATCGGGCCGGCGGCCGGACCGGCGGGATCCCGGGGATATCAGGAAAACACATTGTGTATTCCTGAAAAAAATGATACTCTTAAATGGAGTATCAATACATCCGGGAAAAACCTGTTCCTGCAGGAACGGGAGAAAGCAAGGCAGTATGTGCGGGAAGGAACGCGTATTTTCGCGGATCCGCCCGCGGGGAGTAGTGTGCCATGAAGGCAGGTTCATATCACGAGTGGTTTTTAATTCAGCAGGAGAAATGGAGCAAGGAAGCGGATTCCGCCGCGGGACTGACGGCGGAGACGGTTCGCTATTCGCACCTGCGCAATTATATTCTTTCCGGCGAGAGCAAGCCGGATATTCTGATTGCCTGTGACGACGACGGAATGCTGACGGAGTTCGCGGAGCACGCGGTCTGCCGTTATTTTGAGGAGCATCCGTCCGTCAATATGCTGTACGGCGATGAGGATCAGATCTCGGAGGGGGAGTATATCAGTCCGTGGTTCAAGCCGGACTGGTCCCCGGATACGTTCCTGTCCACTTTCTATTTCGGGAGTGTTTTTGCCCTGCGCACTTCGGCGCTCGGCCTGATCAACCCGGGGAAACGCACGGCCCGGGAGTTTGAACCGGAAGCCCGGCTGCTGGAAGACGCCGCAGAAGAGCGGCAGGCACAGCGGTCGGAACCGGACACGGCGCTCCGCGCGTGGATCTACGGCAAACTCTGCCTCAAGATCGCGCAGGCGGACGGAGGTTTTTCCAGGCGGCGCGGAGCGGAAATGCCGGTCGGGCACATCCCGGAAATCCTGTTCCATGCCCGCAAAAAACCGGAGTCCTGGGACGCGGACCTGATCCGTGACTCCCTGACGGGGCGCTACAGCGAGCAGTCCGCTGCAACCCGCCTGATCAGCATCATCATTCCCAGCAAGGACAACCCGGATCTTCTTTCGCGCTGCGTACATTCCGTAATGGAATTCGCCAGGGTTCCTTATGAACTCATAATCGTGGACAACGGCAGCAGCGCGGAAAACCGTGAAAAAACGCAGGCGCTTGTCGACGAGATCAACGCGGGCGATATGTCGGCGTTTTATCTGTATCAGGAAATGCCGTTCAACATGGCCCGCATGAACAATCTGGGCGCGGCCGCCTCCAACGGCGGGATGCTGCTGTTTCTGCACGACGACGTCATGATCCGGAAATCCGGCTGGCTTTCCCATCTGTCGGAGAAGGCAAAGCTCCCTTACGTGGGCGCTGTCAGTATGAAACTCCTGTACCCGGATTCGAATATCATTCACCACGCGGGCATCGTATCTGTGGCGGACGGACCCGTCTATAAGCTTCAGTACAGACGAAATGATGAAATCTGGTACTACGGCTTCAACAAGGGCGTCCGCAACGTACTGGCGCTCTCCGGGGCCTGCATGATGGTCCGGCGGGAGGTCTTCGGCGAAGTGGGCGGTTTTGACGAGGAGCATTTCCCGGACTGCTATACGAACGTGGATTTCTGCTTCCGTGTTTTTGAAAAAGGCTATTACAATGTTGTGCGCAACAACATGTATCTGTATTATTTTGACCCGGTTTCCAAGGAAAACCTGGAGACGCTCGAGCAGCGCGAAAAGAACAGGCCGGCGGAGCTGGAAGCCCTGAAGAGTCTCCATCCGATGCGCTGCGGGGCGGACCCGTTTTACCATCCCTGTCTGTCGCAGGATCCGAAAGAAACGAGATTCCTGCCTTCCCTGGAGCTGTGAACCCGCCCTGTGTCCGGACCGGTGCCTGATTTGTGCGCGGATTTGTGTTCGGACTTGTGTCCTGAAAAGAAATGGATTTTTGCGCCGGATGCCTTCGGAATGAAAGCCGTGAATCTTTGCCGCGGCCCGCTGCCTCCGGAACGGACAAAGCTGTTTGTGTCGGAAACTTCAGAACCGGATGACTTCAGAACTGTAATGGACGAGGTACTGACATGTCCCCGATCGCTACGATTCGAAATAAAATAACATCAGCAGGGATCCGGAGCGCGGAGCAGATCCGCGCCGCGGCTGTGCGCGCGACAGCGAAAAACGGACGTGTTTCATATGCGTATGTTGAGCCGCACGAGGATGTACTGCGGATGCAGGAGACGATCTCCGAGAGACTCCGGGAAGGGGAGTCCCCCGAATCGGTCCTCGGCGCCTCCATCTACCTGCAGAAGGAAGCGCGGCCTCCGTTCTTTTCTGTTTTTATCGCGGTGCGCGAGCCGGATCTGCGCCTGTTCCGGTCGACGCTGACTTCTGTGCTGGAGCAGACATACGGGGAATTCGAGATTTTTATTCTGGACAGGGGCATTTCCGACCAGGTGCGGGACGTGATCGCGTGGTACAGGGAGAGCCGGCTGCACTATCTGGATTTCTCGGACGGAACCGGCTTCGCGGGCGTTTTCAACAGAGCCGCCGCGCAGGCGGGCGGAGACTATATTATCCGTCTGGAATGCGGGGACCTTCTGACGAAGGACGCCCTTTTTGAGGCCGCGCTGGCTGTCATGCAGACGGACGCGGAGATACTTTTTACAGACGAAGACCGTTGCGATTCCCGCGGCAGGCATTTCTCGGATCCTTTCTTCAAACCGGATTTCAGCCTTGATTATCTTTACACAACAGATTATATGTCCCGCGCGCTCATTGTGCGGCGCTCCCTGTTTCTGGCACTGCGCTTCCGGGAGGAATATGAAGACGCCCCGGAGTATGATTTTCTGCTGCGCGCGCCGAAATCCGGAATCCATCATATTCCGCGGGTGCTCTGTCATGTCCGGCAGAAGGGGAGCCTTCCCTCCGGGGTGATGGATGCCCGTAAAAGAGCGCTCATCGATTATTTCAGCGTGCGCCGGGTGCGGGCCTCCGTGCATCCGACACCTTCGACCGGGATGATGGAAATCGAGTATATTCCGGATATTTTCACGGCGCGCCGGATGGTCGGCGTTGTCGGCGGAAAAGTACTGGATGAAAAACACCGCATTATCGGCGGTATGCAGGACGAGCGGGGCAATGTCCTGTTTGAGGGCTGGGATGAGGCCGAGGAAGGTCCCCACCTGATCGCGCAGACCATGCAGAACGCATGGGCCGTGGATGTGCGCTGCATGCGGATCCGCAAAGAGCTCTACAGCCTTTATGAGGAAGTGTTTGGCTGTTCCTACGAGGGACACGTCATGTACCGGGGAGAGAACCTCGGCATTCTCAGCCGGCAGTTCTGCACGCGCGTGCGGGAAATGGGATACACCATCATCTGGAACCCGGCTCTCCGGCGTGTGATCCGGTCCTGAGAGGAAAGACCCGGCCGATCCGGCGGACCGCGGTGAAACGAACCGCGGACGAGTATAAAGAGGATAAATCAGAGGTGTAACCGACCGCAGGTGAAGCTGACTGCAGCAGAAGCCGGCCTGTCGTACAGAAGAATCTGA
>JAUNJS010000327.1 GCA_030533125.1 Eubacteriales bacterium
GACTCGTCCTCGATAAAGTTCACATCCGCACCCATATCCAGCAAATAGTTGGCAATTGCGGTATTGCCCGTTTTGAGCGCGACCTGCAAAGGAGACTGTCCGTCATCCTTCTTAGGCGGCTGCTTTGCCACACAATTTACCAGTTCAGGTTTCTTCTCAATGATCTGCCTTACCGTTTCAAGGTCAGATGCTCTTATAGCAGTAAACAGTTTCTTCATGTCGATTCACTTTCCTGATTTCATTGTCATTTCTTCCCGGACCGTCCCTGATCCGGGCTGTTTCTTTTTCTTTTCCAAGGAGTTCTCCTGAAGCCAGTCTTCTTTCTCAAACATAATAGCATATAAGACGGCAAAAAACCGCTGGAAGTGCGCCACGTTCATCCCGCTGGCCGGGAGGCGTTTCCCGGCAAGCGCCTGTTGTCCATGCCCGGATAACGGAAGGTTCATGACGCACTGGTAAAGTGATGCGCCCTGATCACTCGATGGCCGCCCTCAGCGGTGTATAGGTGATCTCGCTGCCTGACTTTTTCCTCTTTAACCGCGTGTAATTGTACCGCCAGTCATCGTACTGAGTCTTCGTGATCCTTCCATGCAGCAGGGGAGCTTGCTGCTTCTTTCGAAAAGTTCAGGGCGAAACTGTCATTCTGCAACCTGCACTGAAAAACGGCAGTAATGGTTTTGCGGTTTACATGAACGTGAAGAGAGTGCGCAAGCAGCACAATGGCGGATTTCCTGACAAAAAGGGAGCCTGATCAATGAAGGGGACTCATTCCCGAAAACGGGAACAGTCCCCCTCTTCTCATAAAACCCTCACCACAGGTACTGGGTATGACAGGATGTTGAAAAACTATGCTTCGCATAGTTGCTTAAGGCGGATTAAAAGTCCGCTGCATAACCGTTTTGCTACATACCCGGATGTCCCTTGTGGGATTTGCGACGGCACGTAGTGCCTAGTCCTTTAGGGAACCCACATTTGAGGATTAGGAATTCCCTGTCCTGTCCATTAGACGAAAGAGACGCGGCGGTCATCGGAATTGAACCGATACCTCAGGAAGCAGAATCCTGTGTGATATTATGGCAGCGAAGCTGACGTTTTTCACACAGACCGCAAGTGCACAGATGGATTTGAATCGGCTTTGCAGGCCATCCCGACCGCCAGATCATGCGCACGCAAGCGGCCAGTGTTCGAGTCGAACGAACTCCTGTGGGTTTTCGGTCCACCGCTTCTACCGAGTTAGCTTACTGTCCATATTCTCCATAATTTAATGGAACACCCCAACGGGATTCGAACCCGTATTTCCACATCGAAAGTGTGGCTACCTGAACCGTTAGTAAGATGGGGCGGTATACCTCCGACGGGGCGCTGAAGGTCCGGGGGACCTTCGTTAAGTTAAGCGCCGACCGGAGTGGGACGGAGACTTCGAACCCGCAACTTCGCCCTGGCAGAGCGGTGCGTTGACCAATTACGCCATACCTGCATAAAAGCTTCCCGTCGGATTTGAACCGACACCTGAAGATTACAAATCAGCTACGCTACCCTTTACGCCAGAGAAGCATGATCGGAGCTGCAGGATATCGAAAACAATTCTTCGAATTGTGCATAAGCTGCGCATCAGACAGCTGCCCTGCCATTAGACGAAGCACCATCATAACGGGGGCAGCAGGGATCGAACCTGCGACCTTCCGGTTAACAGCCGGACGCATTCTGCCATCTGAGCTATGCCCCCATAAAAAGTGATCACTTGTGTTGTTATTAAAAACATGACCCTGTGATTTACGGAATCGAACCCGGACCTCGTGTGACCCCGGACGTCCAGCGCCTCCGGAGCGACAGTCCGGTATACTTGCCTTTATATTATCGGAACCCAAAACCGGTTCCGATAATCGGATTCCCGGCTGACTTCGTCAGCCTTTTCTCGTCAGCAACGACGTCGCTGACGAGAAGCTATACTATGGGGCTTTATTTCTTTTGCTGACTGGCGGATACCAGTCTGTTAAATATGTCTCATCGAGATTTTTCCAATAAAAAACCGCCTGCCTTCGCGGACAAGCGGCGGTATCAGCGATGAACGCTGGTCTCTGTTCCGGTCAATCCAGGATGCGCACGGGCACGCCTGGATCCGGATATCCACTTGCTCCGATTTTTATTGAGTATGATAAAACAAGCCATTCAGCTGTATCAGCTGCAGGCATAGTATTTCCCTGATGATCAAACCGGCGCTTTATGATTCCGATGTTGTTCGCATTTGCCTGCAGCATTTGTCTTTCCTTTCCGAACCGACGGTTCTGTTTTATCTGATCCCATTCTATCACTGAAAATAAGCCCTGTCATTCAACCTGTGGTATAAAAAAGCCTTTACGAGCGCTTGTAAGTGAGAGAACGTTCAGCTTTTCTCGTGTCACTGCTTTTCTTTGTTCCGAAGATCTGGATATTCATTACTGGGCCTCCACTGTCATTCGGAATTCAATCAGGTTGCCCTCAGGATCATAGAAGCGAACAGCTATCTACCCCCGGCTGTGCAACAAACAGGTATTTATAGGACTGAGGAAATACGTTTCAAATAGGAAACCCATTCCGAAAGGCTTTCCCGCTCAAATACTTCCAAAGCCTTCGAGTATATCCCGAACGCTTCCTCATCCGTCCGTTCCATATGTCGTAATGCCTTCTTGGGGCCGAAAAAATGCAGCCTTTTTACATCGGTGTATATTTCCAGACTGTCGGTCAACAACCAATGCCAGCGGTAATGTCCTTCAGGATCATCACGCATGGTTCTTGAAAGCATCTTTTCACACCAATCGATTTCCTGCCGGATTTCATCCGTCGTTTTTTGCGGTAAGCTGTCGACATAAGAAAGGACTCGCTTCTGTAAACGTTCGGCAATTCCGCTTTTGTCCAAAACAATTTTTCCGTCCCGGACCTGAACAAACTCCTCCGGGTCATATTCTGACCGGAACATTTGAGTGGGATAAACGAATACGTCAAGAATGATACCGTCTATGACAGATGAATCATGGGCCTTTTCGTGGTCCGCAATTACAAGCGCGTCAAAATCGCTGTTTTCGTTCGCACTGCCGTCAGCGAATGAACCGTAGGCAATCACGGCATCCGGCTGATACGCTTCTTTCAGGTAGTTCACGATACGATCAGCAATTTCCATTTTCCGCTCCTCCGTAAATCTCAAGTTGTCTTTCAACAATAAAGCGACTTGACCATAACGCGGTCATTCAAAACTTCATATCCATGTTTTCGATACAGATCGTGAGCATCTCTTGTTATCAAAATACCGCGAAGTCCAGCATATTCCGGCATAGTCTCTATATGTGAAACCAGTGCCGTTCCCAGACCCATGTGCTGATATGACGTATCAATTATAACATCGCACAAATAATAGGTCGTAGCGTAGTCGCTGATTACCCTTGCAAATCCGACCAGCTTATTCTCATCATCAAGATACACGCCATAACATGATGAATTTCTCATGGACTTTTCGATTTGCTCGACTGAACGTTTATCAGCCCAGTACGTCATTTTAAGAAGTCTGACAACCTCATTGATTTTCATTTCTTCTGCGCTATCGACGATCCTGTATTTCATGTCAGTCCCGCTTTCTTATTGACTCATACATCATAAAAACTGATTTCAACTAATACATTCCCAATCTGCCGGACTATACAGTACCGGCAGACTGGCTTGAATTCTTCCGAGGACGTCCGCGCTTACGCTTAGGCTTCTGCTCGGTTTCGTCCTTGGGCTTGGGCTTGCGGCCTCTCTTCTTCGGCGTCGGCTTCGGCACTGGCTTTGAAAGACCGAGTGCTTCGAGCTCGTCAAATACGAGCTGCAGCGTGTGAACCCAGTAACCATCATCGGTCGCCGGCTCCTCCGGAGCATCTGCTCTCCGCCAGGCGGAAGCCAGATCATCCATCAGTTCACTGTAGGACATCTTCTCGAGCAGTCCTGCATTCTGGGCCTTGCGGATGATCCTGCAGGTGGCAACCGTTGATATGAAATTGATGA
>JAUNJS010000328.1 GCA_030533125.1 Eubacteriales bacterium
AAAGACATTCTGTCGCGAAAAGACTTTCTGTCGCAAGAAGGTCGTTTATCGCACAAAAAAAGTCCTTGATCCGCAAAAAGCAGACCAAGGACGAAATATAGCTATTCCGCGGTGCCACCTTGATTCGCGGCATTGATGCCGCGCGCTTAGCAGGGTACCAACATACCCCCGGCAACTGACGTATGCCAACACGTCGCAGCTTTCACTGCGCCCTCCGTGGACCATTATGGCGACCCGTCTGCCGCGGACTTCTCAGCCCCGTCCGCTCTCTGTAAGCGCGTATGCCGCTTTTACTCCCACATCATCGGTTTAATAGAGTGTATTTTTATACATTTACACAGTCCTGTTCCATACCGCGTAAACGTATTTACGACCATGATACACTGATTTCTTGATTTGTCAAGACAATCGAAAAAACAGTTGGAGATTAATCGAGGATTAATCGAGTATAAATCGAGTAAGTCGAGTATTAATCAAGAAACTATTAATCGAGAAAACAGTTGGAGACAATAGAAGAATATTATAAATTCAGGATACAGCTGACACATAAGAAAATAGCATATAAGAAAACGGCACCTTTTCAGACTTGCCCGAGTTGTCTGTAAGAAAATAATGTGATACGCTTTCTGCTGAGCACAGTCAGGATTGCCACGCAAACAATGGTTCCATCCGGCGTGTCTTTTTCTCCGATCCTGCAGGACAGAAATCAGTTACACAGCCTGCTGTGCGTTTGCATTTTCCCCTGAAAAATCGAAGAAAAATCCTGCGCCGGCTGATGTATTTATATGTGCGGCTGCCCTGATCCGGATAATCCGGAAAAGTGCGCTTTATAAAGCATTGCCATTTTGCGCAAAAAATCATTGGCAGGCGCTAAATGGAATGTCCGCTTCATCTGAAAAGCCATGTGCGGGAGAGGAGAACAGGAGAATGGGAAGAACACTGGAGATCCGCGGAGTGAAAATCGGAGACGGAATCCCGAAGATCATTGTTCCGATCGTCGGGACGACAAGAGAGGAAATCCTTGCGGCGGCCGCCTCATTCGCCGGTGTGCGCCTCGACATGGTGGAGTGGCGCGCCGACTGGTTTGAGAATGTATTTGATTTTCCGAAGATCGTGGAAGTGCTTACGGATCTGCGCGCGGAATTGGGAGAAACGCCGATCCTGTTCACATTCCGGACCTCAAGAGAAGGCGGGCAGAAAGCGATCGATATAAAAGATTACGCGGACTTAAATGTCCGGACCGCGCAGACAGGCCTTGTCGATCTAATTGACGTAGAAGCCTTTACAGGAGATGAGATCGTGCGTGAAATCATTGATGGCGCGCATGCGGCAGGGGTGAAGATTATCGCCTCGAACCATGATTTCGAGAAAACTCCCGGGAAAGACGAGATCGTCAGGAGACTTCGAAGAATGCAGGAACTCGGCGCGGACATCCCGAAAATCGCCGTTATGCCGCAGAGCAGAGAAGATGTCCTGACCCTTTTGTCCGCGACACTTGAGATGACACGGAAATTCGCGGACCGCCCCGTCATCACGATGTCCATGACAGGAACCGGTCTGATCAGCCGCCTCTGCGGAGAAATCTTCGGAAGCGCATGCACATTCGGCGCGGTCGGAAAGGCTTCCGCGCCCGGCCAGATGAATGCTTCGGACCTCAGCGCGATACTGGAACTCATCCATGAGGCAATGCGTTAACCGGCTGTTACTGCAGAAACAGATGATTTGGATTATCCGAATCCGTGTACAGAAATGATCTTTTATATGATTCAAAAATACAAACAGATCTAATCAGATTCAAAAAAGAAGAAAGTTATGGCATTCAGGACAGTAGAGATTACAGGACCGGCAGAGCTTCATGTCAAAAACGGCAGCCTTGTGGTTGAAAAGGAGCTTTCAGAGCTGACTATAGAAAAGGACCAGAAGAATACTAAAAAAACATCCCCGGAAAAAGATAAAAACGGGAAGAAGGCCAGAGGAAAATCGAAAGAGGAGAAAACGAAAATATATATACCCATGGAAGACATAAGCACCATTGTCTGCATGGGGGCGGGAATAAGAATATCGACGCTGGCTATGGCAAAGCTTTGCGAAAATAAGATTTCCATGATGATGCTGAACGAAAAATACCTCCCAACAGGAATCCTTACAGCTTATGAAGCCAACGCACGACAATCGCTGATCATGAGAAGACAAATTGCCATGAATCAGGACAAAAAAGATATGCTTTGGAAACATATTGTGAGAAAAAAGATCGAGAACCAGGCAGAAGCATTATCAATCTTAAAACTCGATGGAGCAGATCAGGTCAGTGCATTTATGAAAAAGCTGGACACCTGTAAAGAGATAGATTCAGTTGAAGCGGGTGCAGCCAAAACATATTTTCAATACCTGCTTCCGGGCATCAACCGACGAGATGAGTCGTTTGAGAACAGTTGTCTGAATTACGGATATTCAATCATACGGAATTCACTATCCAGAGCGATTATTGCGGCCGGCCTCCTTCCTGCTTTTGGAATTCACCATCAGAATCTGTACAATGCTTTTAACCTTTCTGATGACCTGATAGAACCCTTCAGGCCACACGTGGATTTAATAGCATACCATATGAAGGGCACAGAGATAAAACTTCTGAGAAATCAAAGAAAACAACTGGCGGAAGTCCTGCAGCACGCTGTTATTATGGATGGACGAAAAATATCTGTTTTGCAGGCAATAGATGTCCTTATAAATGATTTGAAAAAAGTTGTGATGGGCGAAGCCGAAGATATCCATCTCCCGAAGATCCTTCCAATAGAGCTGCTTTCCCATATTAAAGAATAAAGAATACGCCCGGAATTCTATACAAATGCAATAATTCAAACGAAAACAATGACGAAAGAAGAGTGTGTGATGAGACTCATCGTAATGCTGAATCCAACAAATCAATACGGCACCAAAACAGCTTACACAAATTTCAGAAAGACGCTCCTTGCTGACGGTTTTATCCTATGGGGACAGGAAGTATATATGCGTGTGGTTACCAACCGAAAGAGTGCGGAGACCCACATTCGCAGATTAAAGGAGAACCATCCGAATACAGGGATGATTCGGATATTTCAGCTGACAGAGAAACAGTACTCGTCTGTTTATAACCTGACGGGAACAGATGATATTCAGGAAAACATCATAGGCAAAAACGATATTATAATGTTATAATAGAGACACAACAAACGAGAGAGTTCAATGTATTGTTATGCTGTTGCAAAAACACACAATATGTTGGCCATTGACGAGGGTTAGAAATCCGAGTATCGTAAAACATGAAGGCGGTAAAGATGTATGATGAACTACCGGCTCCGGGAAAGAAGAAGTGAGGGTGTGGACATGGCAATGAATCTGATTATTTATTTCAGCAGAGCCGATGAGAATTACGCTGTCGGCTACATTGACAAAGGCAACACAGAGATCGTCGCGGAGTTCGTACAGGAGCTGACGGGAGCGGATATGTTCAAAGTCGAACCGTTGGTTCCGTATGCGGCAGACTACAACACCTGTATCAAAGAAGCGAAGGAGCGCATCGGCAATGCGCCTGTCAAAGAGAAGCTGACCGATATTTCCGCATATGACACCATCTTCATCATGAGCCCGATCTATTGGGGGACCTATGCACCGGAGATGGAAACTGCCCTGCAGGGGCTGGATTTCAGTGGAAAGATTGTTCGAGTCATCAGTACCCATGAGGGCTCCGGGCTGGCAAACATGGTTTCTGACGTGAAAAAGATGTGCGTCGGCGCTGACGTGCAGAAAAACGGCCTCGCCATCAGGGGTTCGCAGGCAAGGAATTCCAGAAAGAAAGTCGCCGGTTGGCTGTGAACATCGAGAAATCGGGATTGATCGGGGGAATAGTAAATGACAGGATTAGGAACGATTATCAACAGCGCTGCAATTGTCGCTGGTGGATTAATCGGACATTATGCAGGTAAGTTGTTCCGTCAAGATCAACAGGACTCCTTAACAAAAACATGCGGAATCAGT
>JAUNJS010000329.1:0-1949 GCA_030533125.1 Eubacteriales bacterium
AAAATGAATGCAGAAAGATGAATGAAAGAGAGGTATATATGCCTACATTCAAGACTTTGGAGGAAGCACGGGAATATTTCAAGGGGGATACTTTTGCCGCCGCAAACGGGATGGTCATTGATGAAATCGGAGAGGACAGCAGCGTATGCAGCATGACGATCCGGGATGACCATAGGAACGCATACGGCGGCGTGATGGGCGGCGTGACGTTTACGCTCGCGGATTTTGCCTTTGCCGTGGCCTCAAACCAGATCCACAGACTGTCGGTCGCGCAGAATGTGAGTATCAATTACCTCAGCATGCCGAAGGGGGAACGGCTGATCGCCACGGCGCAGTGTATTAAAAACGGAAAATCAGCCTCTGTGATCAATGTGAATGTGCACGATGATACCGGCAGGCCGATTGCGCAGTTCGTAGGGACAGCATTTAAAATCTAACGGGTGTGTGGATGATCGCGCGTGCGATCATCCACGATCAGAAAATCATCCCATTCACATGTATCTTTTCATGATTTCCGGTTTCGAATATGGCCTCCCGGTTTCGGCTGGAGTCTTCCTGCTGCGATTAGTGCCTCCCTGTTTCGACAGAGAAGTCACTGTAGACTTCGCAGAACCGGCAGGCGAATGACGCGGGTTCGTTTCCGGCATAGAGATGAGATAAATCGCCGATCCGCTGCGCGCGGAAAAGCGCGGCGCCCTGCACCCTCTCTTCTGTGGCCAGTTCCGTGACCGATGACGGGAGCATGGCCAGATTCTGCCATAAAAAGAACGGGCTGGTATTCCACAGAGCCGAGAGCAGTACACAGGTGACGCCAAAATGGCAGAAAAAGACAAGGGTCTCGCGGCTTTCCCGTTCCACGCGGTACAGCCCGTTTTCATGTACATATCCGTACGAAGCAAGCAGCGCGTCGAAGGCGCTGACGACTTCATCGTAACGCGAGGGCATCTTTGATTTCAGATAGATTTCGGATTCGCGCCACCGGAACGGATCCATGAGTTCCGGGTGTTCCGCATAGTAAATCTGCCCGACATCCCAGGGCCTGCGCGGGCGGTACTTTCCGGGCTGTACGGACTGCGTCCTTTCCCCGGCTTCTCCGTACGGGGATCCCTGCGCATTGCTTCCGGAAGAAATCAAGACAGATCCCCCTGTCCGCGGATTCCCGGCCTCCTTCCCGTTTTCAGCAGGCAGGCCGGAAGGCGGGACAGCTTCCGGCTTTACGTTCGGGTAGGCGGCCAGAAGCTCCGGTGTCCGGTTCAGATCCACCGGCGCGTCAAACTCTTCCAGCCAGTCCAGCGTCACGGCAGTCTTTCCGACTGCCTCCAGACAATACGCGGCGGTCTCCTGTGCCCTTCCCAGCGGGGACACAAAGCAATGATCCATCCTCAGAGAGGGGGCGGTTTTTGCAAGAAGCGCGGCTTCGCGCCTTCCTTTTTCTGTCAAAGAGTCTGTGGAATAATCCGGCTCCGCGTGCCGTATAAAAAGCAAACGCATCTTTACACCTTTCCATCTTTCCGCAAAGAAAAAATTTGAAATAAACTATCTGCAAAGAAAACAATTTGAAATAAACCATCTGCAAAGAAAGTGAATTGAAAACCGAAAAGAAAACGAGCATGATGATACCCGGTTCCTGAGAGTATTGTAACATGGATTGTATATATTTAGAACAGAGACGGGCTGAAAGACGAAAGCATTGAAAACATGTAATAAAACAGCGCGCAAGCTCGACGACACGCGTAGTTATATACATAAGTGGTTTGAGGCGCTAAATCAGGGAGCAGGAGCATGAAGAAAACGAAAAAAACCCTGTTGAAAAAGAACGAACACGTGACGCTGCAGATCGAGGACATCGGCGTCGGCGGAGAAGGCATCGGCTTCCTGCGGATTCCCGTTGAAGAGGATGACAGTCAGCAGATTCCTGTGGAAGCGTCCGGCGTCCGGCATGCTTCTAT
>JAUNJS010000329.1:2049-4000 GCA_030533125.1 Eubacteriales bacterium
AGGATGACAGTCAGCAGATTCCTGTGGAAGCGTCCGGCGTCCGGCATGCTTCTATTGAAAAAGAGACTGAAACAGACAACGGCCAGCAGATCTCTGCGGAAGCGGACGATGTTCGGTTGGTTTCCATGAAAAAAGGCATTGAAGCAGACTGCGGTCAGCAGAATCCTGTGGAAGCGTCCGGCGTCCGGCATGCTTCTATCGAAAAAGACATTGAAACAGACAACGATCAGCAGATTCCCGCGGAAAGAAGAAGCTTTCGCTTTCCTGTTTTTGTAAAGGACGCGGTTCCCGGCGACACCATCGAGGCGGTCATTACCAAAGCCGCCCGGCGATATGCCTACGGACACCTGAACCGGGTTCTGAGTCCTTCCCCCTTCCGCGTAACGCCCCCGTGCCCCATCGCGAAGATCTGCGGCGGCTGCCAGATCCAGGCCATGGATTACGCAAAACAGCTTGAATTTAAACAGAGAAAAGTCCGCGAGAGCCTCATCCGCATCGGCGGCTTCACGCCTGACACCATTGATACGGTCATGCGGCCGATCGTCGGCATGGACGACCCCTGGCGCTTCCGGAACAAGGAACAGGTGCCCGTCAAACAGGGAAAATTCGGACCTGTGACCGGCTTTTTTGCCGCCCATTCCCACACCGTTGTCCCTATGACGGACTGCCTGATCGGCAGACCTGAAAACCGGCAGATCCTCGAGACGATCCTCTCCTGGATGCAGGAACACGATATTCCTGCCTATGATGAGACGACGGGCAGAGGACTCATCCGCCACATCCTGATCCGCAACGGCATGTACAGCGGACAGATCATGGTCTGCGTGATCGCGAACGACTACCGCCTGCCGTTCGAAAAAGAGCTCGTGGAAGCCCTTCGCGGACTGCAGTTTCCGGAACCTCTCGCGATCACATCCATCGTCCTCAACACGAATACCGAGCGCACTAACGTCATCACAGGCCGCGCCCTGCGGACCCTCTGGGGTGCGGATGACATTGAAGATACCCTGCATATTTATGAAGTCATGCAGGATCCCGACGCTGCGCAGGATTCTGTTGTGGAGAATGTAAATGCGGAGGACTCTGTTAAGCAGGATCCTAATGCACAGAATCTTGCTATAGAAGCTTCTGCTTCTCCGGACGCTTCATTCTTAAAAAATACGGCAGTCCCGGACTTGAAAGAGCAGCAGACTGCATTATTTAAAAAGACAGAAGAATCCGTCATCTTCCGCATCTCCCCGCTCTCCTTCTACCAGGTCAATCCCCGCCAGACCGAGAAGCTCTACAGCCTCGCCCTCTCCTGCGCCGGCCTGACCGGAAACGAGACAGTCTGGGACCTCTACTGCGGTGTCGGCACCATCAGCCTCTTCATGGCCCGCCATGCGAAAAAAGTGTACGGCGTCGAGATCATCCCCGAAGCAATTGAAAACGCCAGGCAGAACGCCCTGCGAAACGATATTCGGAATGCGGAATTTTATGTCGGAAAAGCCGAAGAAGTTCTTCCCGCCTATGTGGAGAACCTGAAAAAACAGGCAAAAGACCCGCAGATCGACGTCATCTGCGTCGACCCGCCCCGCAAAGGCTGTGACGAAAAATGCATCGAGACCATGCTTGAGATCGCGCCGAAACGCATCGTCTATGTCAGCTGCGATCCCGCCACTCTCGCCCGCGACCTCAAAAAGCTCGCGGAGGGAGGATATGCACTGGACTATGTGCAGCCGGTGGATCAGTTCGCGCACACGGTGCACGTCGAGGTCGTATGTCAGCTGAGCAACCACAGAAGACGCCCGGATTCCTATGTGAAGCTGGAAGTGGATGCGGAAGATTATTACAGGATCAAGGATTCGGAAAAGAGTGAATGAGTATGAAAGATAGAAAATGGCCTGATCCGAATAAGGTTCATCCGATTGCCGGATATGACAAAGAGATATATGTGAAGCCAACAATCAAG
>JAUNJS010000058.1 GCA_030533125.1 Eubacteriales bacterium
GCAGGAACCGGCGGCGCCTGCCTTCGTCAACGCTTTTTCCGGGAGAACAGGCGCGTGTTTCCGCGTATGAACCGGAATACCTGCAGTCCCGCAGGAACCGGCGGCGCCTGCCTTCGTCAACGCTTTTTCCGGGAGAACAGGCGCGTGTTTCCGCGTATGAACCGGAATACCTGCAGTCCCGCAGGAACCGGCGGCGCCTGCCTTCGTCAACGCTTTTTCCGGGAGAACAGGCGCGCGGTGCCGGCCTGTCCGTTTTTCAGATAGAGGACGCACATGGCGTCAATGATTTCATTGTATTTGGACGGTTTGTGGAAGAAGACGCCGGATCTCTCCGCGAGGTCCAGTGCCTCTCCGTAGGTTTCCAGGGCTTCTCCGATGCGCTCCTGTCCCGCGAGCGCTTTTCCCAGCGACTTGAGAAAGCCGATCCTCTCTTCGTCGTCGATGCGGGTGCCCGACAGGGCTTCGCGGGCCAGTTTTTCCGCCGCGGGGAAGTCTTCCTCCACCAGCGCCATGCGAAGGGCGTCGGCGGAACCGGCGCCTTTCAGAGCTCCCAGCACTTCGTCCGCGCTCTGGTAGCGCGCCAGTTCGGAGAAGCGCAGGCAGCGGGACAGGATCTCGTCCAGCCGCGGGGAGGGGTCGGTACCGGGGTACGCGGCGCCGGGTTTAAAGACGAAGTCGGATCGTTTTTTGCGCTCCTCGAGCATGGAGCCCGCCCCGAAGCGGTCCGCGAAAGGGGAACAGCCGGTGTAGAGCTCATAGAACATCAGACCCGCCTGATAGATGTCGGAGGCCGCGGTATAGCGCCCGTCGAAATTCTCCGGCGCGTAGATGCTCATGGTCGTTTTCAGCGGGGTGTCCGGTTTGTCCAGGTCCGCGCCCATGCCGAAGTCCATGACCCGCACCACGCCGTTCTGGACCATGACGTTCGCGCCCTTGATGTCGCGGTGCAGCACATTTTCCTTGTGCGCCAGCGAGAGGGCGGTGAAAAACTGTGTCATCAGGTCGACGATCACGGATTCCCGCGGGAAATGCTTCGCCCGTTTACAGCGCTTGATGATGTCCTCGAGCGTGTCTCCTCCGCGCACCAGCTCCATCGCCACATAGGCGCACTCGCCGGCAGGGGTGTCCATTTTTCCAAAAGAATAAATCGAGACAAAATGGCGCTTTTGCTCGATCGGCGCGTCCGAAGCCATGATCCTGGCGGGCAGCGCGCAGTCCTGCAGCATGCCCTCCACGTTCCCGGACCGCGTGGCCTCCGGCGAGTAGAGCTTGAGGGCGACCTCCCGCACCAGCTTTCCTCCCATCAGCTCCTGCGCGCGGTACACGGTGCCGAAATTTCCGTTCCCAAGACGGAGCAGCAGGCGGTATTTCCCATCGCCCACAGTCTGTCCGCTCAATTCCGAAACATGCATGATTTTCTCTCCTTCGCGCGGTTTTGCGCAGGTAATACTTTAACGTCCGACCGTCTCACAGGATCATACTGACCTCCGAGAGGAGGGAGTTGAGTTTAGTGAGTTTCTCTTCGCTCAGGTCCGCGATGATGTCCGGATCCTTCATGGAGAGGCTGTCGAACCGGCGGGTGACCTTGTCCACCAGCGCCAGGCGTTTCTGCTGCAGGAGCTTCTGCGCGTCACCGTCGTTATAGACCGGCACGATGGACGTGTCGTTTCCGCTGCGGACGACGCGCACCAGCGGCACGCCGGCGAGCTGGCGCAGCTGGGAGGCCAGTTTTTCCTGAATATACTGGTTCATCAGGTTGTCCAGTTCACGTCCGCCGAAATATCCGTTGCCGCGGCGGATGGCCTCCTCGTTTTTGTCAAAGACGATTTTGGCGATCATTTCAAGCACATCGTCGTCGCAGACGAGCCGGCTGTCGTGCGTCTCTCCGTAGTTTTTCGCGATCTTGTGCAGGTTGTGTTCCGCGATGCCCTTGAGGGCCTCCAGGGAGAGGGCGTTGAAGACCACGATGCCGCCCCGGCGCATGATACGGCCGATGAACTCCGGACGGAAGCATTTTTCCCCGGATTTCTGGTGTACTTCGGTGTTGAATTTGTTTTTGACGACGTTTTCGATCTCCTCTGTGGGGCGCCCCTTCCGCAGCATGTCGGCGATCTCGTACTGGCCGATGTTGGAGGTCAGTACGAAAAAAGCCTTGCTGCCGGAGGCGGACACGCCGCGCATGTCCGTGATGATGCCCTCGTCAAACAGGTTCAGGAAGGGATCCCAGACGGCGGGGTGGGCTTTTTCCACCTCGTCGAGCAGCACCACGGAATAGGGATCTTTGTTGAGGTCGTTGATCAGTTTGCCGCCCTCCTCATAACCGACGTAGCCGGGCGGGGTGCCGATCAGGCGGGAGACGCTGTGCGACTCGCCGAAATTCTCCATGCTGAAAGTGATGAGCTTGCGGGAGTTCGCGTAAATCTGCGCGATCTGTTTGGCGAGCTCGGTCTTGCCCGTGCCGGACAGGCCGGCGAACACAAATACGGCGGCGGGCGCCTTTTTGTCCACCATGCCCTTCTGGATCAGGTCCAGCCGGCCTGCCACCTTTGAGACGGCCGCGTCCTGCCCGACGAGGTTCTGGGACAGGAGATAGACGTAGTCCTTGTCCGCGCCGGTTCCCAGGATCGTCTCGGCGGGGAGTCCGGTTTTGTCCGCCATGGAAGCGGCGAGATTCTCCTTCGTGACGGTGGGATTGAGCTTTCCGCGCATCTCGGCCTCCGCGGCCGTGTCCGAGGCGGTCATGGACAGCAGCTGGATGGCTTTTTTCGGAAAGCGCTGGGAGATCAGGTAGTCGTTTGCCATGCGGTAGGCGGTCTGCGCGATGCCCCTGGCAAATTCGACGCCGTATTCCTTCGAGATCTCCGGCAGCGCGAGATCGATCATCTGCAGGGTCTCCTGTTTTCCCGGTTCCTCGACGGCGACAGGGGCGACGCAGGCGCGCAGCTGCTCGCCGTCTTTGTCCAGCTCGGTGAAATCGGTCTCGCTCGCGACGATCAGCAGGCGGTACGTGTTGTGCTGAAACCGGCGGGAGATCTCCGCGCTGTGCTCCTTCATGTATTTCGCGAAACCCTCCAGCACGTAGATCCGGTCCGGTTCGTCCTCGAAAAAGCGCAGGAGCTTCTGCACGGCCGGTTCGTAGTCCGCGTCCTCGAGGGAGGAGAGGTCGAAGCGGATGACCTGGACCTGGTGCAGGCTTGGATATTTCCCCGCCCGCAGCTCGCGGGCCACCATGTCCCCCACGGTGCTCAGCCCGATTCCGGGATCTCCGTGCAGCAGTACGTTCCGGCCGCTCTTGCGGAAGAAGACCCGGATCACGGCCTCGACGACGTCGTTCCGGACGATGACGGGATATTTCTGGGAACTCAGGTTTTTGCATTCGCAGATTTCCAGGGGCAGGACCGGCTCGATGACCTCCGGCTCGCGGATGCCCTCCATCAGGGAGAGCAGCTCGGCGCTGTTCAGGTGCAGGATATTTTCAAAAAGATACTGGACCTTCGGCTGTTCGCAGCGCAGCAGGGACGCGAGGATCTCGCGCTCGCCGGCTTTGCTCTCGCCTGTCTCCAGGGCGGTCTGCAGGGACTGTTCGAGGAGCTCGTCCGCTCCGGCCCGGAAGCTCTCCCGGCGGGCCGGCAGCGCTGCGGCGAGCCGGTTTTCCTGCGGAAAAGTATTTTGCAGATAAGTGGTGATTTTCGTGCCGGCGGCGGCGATGCCGATTTTGCGAAGCACCAGATGGGTGTAGCTCTCCTTGCACAGAAGCAGCGCCGCGAGCAGATGGGACGGCTCCGCGCACTCCTCCCCGCAGCGGGCGGCGATGGTCAGCGCCTGCCCGACCAGATACTGCGCCCGCTCCCGGAAGCAGTCCATGAGGAGCGTCCCGTCCTCCGCGAAGACCTCGGCTTTGATGCGGGAGGCGCGGATCGCCTGGTACAGGTCTCCGCAGCGGAAAAGGCCGGTGACCACGTCGCCGTCCGGAAGCTTTTCCGCGTTTCCGAACAGCGGCTCCAGGAGGTCCGCCACCCCGGCGCCGTCGGGCAGGTCATCCAGCCAGGTCCCTACCGGCTCCCGGAAAAAACTGCGCAGGAACGGATTCGGCTGGGAAGATCCGGATTCCATACAGGCCTCGAATGCGATGCGGCAGTCCCGCAGCCGCACGCCCTCCGCCATGAAGTTTTCAACAAGGCTCCGGGTCCGGGTCAGCTCCGTCCGGTCATCCTCCCCGAGATCCAGAAACTCCCGCCCGGTTGTGTCGACCGTCAGCAGGGCGTGCAGCAGATCCGCCTCCCCCAGAAAACGCAGGCGGTCGCGCACCGCGCGCTCCAGCGCGTTATCCAGCAAGAGGCGCAGGGAAGGTTTGAAACGGGTGGTATCCAGCTCCTGCATTCCATTTTTCCACATCGTCGGCTCCTCCTTTATTGATTCTCGATCGCGTCTTCATCGCGCGGCGCCCGTGGCTTCGGCCATGGGCCTGCGGCGGAATTGGTTCTTCATCGCGCGCTGCCCGCGGCTTCGGCCATGGCATATGCGGTGCCCGCAGGACGCGCGCCCGCGTTTGATCTCTATTTCTATTTATATTTCTATTTCATCGCGTCCCGGATGCGGCCGCGCAGCTCGTCCGCGGACAGCACCCGCAGGCGAGGCTGTTCCGCCAGGGTGTAATCCAGCGCGTCCGCCAGCGCGTCCGGAATGTCCCGCCGGAAATTCCGGATTGACTGTACCTTCGGAAACTGTCCGAAGGACATGCGCGAGAGCGCGTCCCGCCCGCGCGGCGGCTGGCCCGAAAGCATGAAATACAGGACGGCCGCCGCGGACCAGACATCGACCTCCGGACCGCTGTAGCGGAAATTCATATGCTGCTGCATGCAGGCAAAATCCTGTGTCCCTGTCGGCACGTCGCCGACCGAGATGCCGGACAGCCCCGCCAGCTCATAGGCCTTTGCCAAACCCCAGTCGCCCACCTTGACCTGCAGAGGTTCACTGTGTCCTGCGAGGAAAATGTTTCCCGGATGAATATCCCGGTGGACGACACCGTGCAGGATTTCCGTCTTTCCGGAAAAATCCACTGCCCGGATCTCCGCGTTGTGCGCGTAGTCCAGCGCGTCGAGGAGCTGCAGTTCGAGATTTACCGCCAGCTCCACGGGGAGTTTCCCGGCATACCTGATCCAGGTGCGGTCGATGAAGGAGAGCAGGCTTCCACCCGCGCAGAATTCCTGCAGCATATAGTAGCGCCCGTCCGCACAGCCGGATTCGTAAAGACCGACAATGTTCGGGTGCCGCAGCTGTGCGGCGATCTGCATTTCGCGGTCGAATTTTCTGCGCTCCAGTTCCTGCAGCATGGCGCGCTCCAGCATGGTTTTGAGCGCCATGCGGCGTCCCGTGGCGGCTTCCTCCACGAGCCAGACCGCCCCGAACGAACCCTCGCCCAGCTTCCGCAGACAGCGGTATCCGGGGACACCCAGCGCGCTGACCTCCGGCTCCTCGTTTTTTGCCGGCGTGTCTGCCAGAAGGAAACGCAGGACAGCCTCCTCATCGTGTTCCATGCAGTGCGGACAGATATTCAGCCCCTCTACGCGCTCCGCCGCGGGAAAGCTGCGACCGCACAGCTCGCACCGGCACAGCTCCTCTGATTCCCCTCCGGCGCCGCTTTCTGCCCCCGCCGGATTCCCGGCGGATCGCATTTTTACGCCCTGCGGAGATCCGCCGCCGGCATCCGGGCGTATTATCACACTCTGCGGAGATCCGCCGCCGGCATCCGGGCGCATTTTTGCCCCCGCCGCGGGAGCCTCCCCGCTTTCCCTGCGGCTTTTTCCGCCCTTCGGGGCCTTTTCTTCATATGCCTGCCGCGCGTCCGGTACTGCCTGCGCGCCGCCGGCGTCGCCGGGAACTGTCCGGATCGTCATGAACGGGGGATGGGAGTCTTCTTCCTCCTGCCGGATAGAGAGCTGCAGGACACATTCCCCGAGGGTGATCCTGTCGCCGTCGCGGAGCACAGTCTCCCGCACCGGTTTGTCCCCTACGCAGGTGCCGTTGGTGCTGTCGTTGTCCCGGATCCGGAGCTCATGCCCGTCCCCTGTAAGCGTACAATGCAGTCCGGAGACCGTCGCGTCGGGGAGCGCCAGATCACACACCCGCTTCCGGCCGATCTGATACACACCGTCTCCGGAAAAAGTATAAGAATGTCCCTTCCGCTTCCCGCGGATACACTCCAGAGTAAAATCACGAATCATGCTGTCCCCCCGGGCCGCAATGGGCGCGGCTCCCGACCGTTTTCCGCAAATGGTCTGCCGGAACGTGCTGTCCCGCCGGGCCGCGATGGGCGCGGCTCCCGACCGTTTTCCGCAAAAGCCTGCCGGAACGTGCTGTCCCCCCGGGTCGTGCGGAGCGTGGCATCCGGATAATCATCCACTTTTCTATTATAAAGCGAATTGTTGCTTTTGTGCTAATTATTTATATCTGTACTGTTGCAAGCGAAAGCGCTCCAACCGTACAGGCAGAATGATTTCTATGTCAGTCGTGGGGGAGGGAACTCAGTCCGCGCCGGAAAAATATAAGTTTACTGTGTTCCGTCCCTCCTGATCCGATCCCAGGGCAATCCCGACAAACCAGAATTCAGGATGCTCCCGATACCAGTCCTGTATTTCCGCCAGCTGTCCGCGCAGGATTTCATCGCCGCAATGCACAACCTGTTTGTCCGACAACTGCAGACCCGGGAAATGGCGGAGATAGATCTTGTATTTACAACCCGCCTGTCCTGTATCCAGACCGGCCATCCAGAAATCCGCTCCGGAGTCCTGTGAGAGAGTGACTGCCCGTTCCAGCAGATGATCATATTCCTCTGAAATCTGTCCCCTGAGTCTGTTCATCATGTTGCTGCGCCGGAAGGTAAAATAATACTTGACAGTCGTCAGATGCCCTCTTTCGTAAGCCAGCCCCAGATGGCACAGCCGGTTTTTCTGTCCGTCTGTACCCGGCTGTTCAGAACCTGTGTCAAACTCCAGAAGCCTGTTCCGCAGCGCCCGGGTCTCCGGCGTGATTTCAAGCTTTTTATCTGTCTCCGCGAGCAGATCCCGGATATTCCCGGGAGTGAGACCGGACAGGGCATAGTCAAATCGTCTCCGGAAAGGTGTCAGATCATCCCGCGCTTCCTGCCGGGGCAGTGCCCGGTCAACTGCGATCGGGTCATCCGCCATCCGGCCGCTTCTCCGGGAGCCTGCCGGGCGGGAATCCCCCCGTAAACCGGTTCCGGGTTCCAATACCTCCTCCGCGTATCTGAGCATGTTCCTGCGGCGGAGGAAACGGCAGAAAGGTTCTTCGCAGGAGGAAGGATCCAGTTCCGAATACAGCCTGAAGGAAACGCTTTTTACCGACATCTGCAGAGGAACGCATAGATAATCAAAATCTTTTGCGTCAATGGTTTTTCCGCAAAAGCTGTAAAAGTGCCTGTAGGCCGTATCGAAAGCGTTCATTTTTATTTTTATTCTCCGTCATCCGGAAAAATTCCCGTCCGGGTTGTTTTTTTCTGTCCGGGTTGTTTTTTTATTCACGCCCGGGCTGTTGTTCCATCCGTGCGATCTGTGATTTCCGTCAGTTTCTTTTGAATCCTTCCCGTCATTTCCGGTTTTTGCGGGAGGTCGGAATCCTTCAGGAGAGTAAGAGCCGACCTGTAGTGATCTGCCGCGTTCCGCGCCACGCCTTCACCGTCATGCTCTTCTTTTCTTTCGCCTTCCTCCCCGGCGCTGTGCCGGACGAGAAAATCTCCGATCCGTTCCTCGCAGGCGGCTGTCTCAAACAGAACAGGGCCTGTATGTCTCTTTGCAGGAATGCTCCGCAGGATCTCAAGGCAGGTTTCATGCTGCGCGAGCGATGCCTCCAAGTCTGCTTTGCATACTGCCGTGCGTTCCATGATCTCCCCCAGTCTCCCGTAGGATATGGCAAGATCTCTCCTGTACTGAATCGTATCTACCCAGGACGTCAGGCGGAGAGAACATTGAAGGCCCTGTTCCAGACAGCTCCTCGCATGTTCCAACGCCTCTTCTTCATCCAGACGCTGCCACGCCGTGCCGAGCGCGCGCCAGGCGAGAGCCAGCTCGCGAAGTCTGTCAGGAGTAGGGTTCTGTTCCCACAGCGCATTCCCGATCTCTCTGCACTTCACATATACTTCAACGGCTGCCCGCCTCTTCTCCGGCGTCCCGATTTCCGTATAGACCTCCCCGAGCCGGAACAGGCCCTGCGCCAGCGCACGGCTGTTTTTCATGGAGTGCTCCATCCTGTCGGCTTTTTCAAAATTCCTGACGGCGCTTTCGAAGGCCTGTCCGGCAGCGGGCAGTGTATTCGCGCCGGTTTTTTTTCGGGAAAGCTGAACGCCTCCCATCCATAAAAAGGCATACCCCCTGTCACACAGCGAGTCGGCCGTCTCCGGCTCATTGAGGGATTCCGTCTGCTGAATACAGATTTCCGCGTATTGAAGGGCTTTTTTCAGATTCTCTTCTTCTCCCAGTTCCATATATGTTTTGAGGAGCTGATGACTGACCGAGACGACCGCGCCCCGTACCTTCGCAGTCGGGTGATCCCGCAGGAGAGGCAGGATCATTGCCTCCCGTTTTTGGAACCACACAATCGCCTTTCGCAGACATTCCTTTGTCCCGTATCTTCGATAAGCGTCCCCCGTCTGTCCCAGCGCGCTGGCATACATCAGGGTATAGGCCTCATTCTTTTTCCATGAATACAACGAAAATGCAGCCTGCCTGAATTTTTCACAGCACTTCAGGGCTTTCTCAAGATTCTCCGCGTTTCCGTAGTCCTCCAATTCGATTCCGAGTTCCCTGTATATTTCTCCGGTCAGGCGGAGCGCTTCCTCTAAACCGGGGTCCGTATCCAGCTCCTCCGGATTCCGCTCCAGGACCTCTTCTCCCCAGACAGCCGCTTCCCGTAGATACCGGAGCGCCTTCTCATGCTCTTCCGCGTACGCGCAGCGGAGACCGGTCTCCAGAAGGCGCCTGAGCAGGCGGACATTTCCTTTCAGCGCCCGGAGCTCCTTCTTTCTCCCGCTCTTTTCCAGAAAAAATCTGAGCTGCAGCGCTTCAAAATCGCTCAGATCCTCTGCGTCCTCCCTGCATATCTCAAAAAAAGCCTCCGCCATCGCAGCGGCCCCGTCCGCGGGATCTGCCTGCCAGACGCCCGCGTCCCGGTTGCAGAGCCAGTCCGCGATATACTTATGGCTGAACGCAATTGTCTCAAGTCCGTTTCCGTCCTCCTCCCTCTTCAGCAGAACAGAGAACTGACGAAGGATGTCCGCTGTCTTTTTCCGCGTCCACCGCATAACCAGGGGAATCTCATCTACGGGAAGCGGCTCCGGAGAGGCAAGGAGCATGGACAGAACCGGTTCGCAGCATTCTTCGTATTTGCGTATATCCGGAAAAAAACCATTGAAACCAGCGGAAAAAAGCACTCCCCAGTCCTTCCGGACAAATCTCCGGATGAGAGGGATCCAGCCTGCCCCGCCTGACCGCGTCCAGCATCATAACCGCATAGAGAAAGATTCCTCCGCTTTTTCGGGCGAGCGAACTGCAGATTTCAGATGTTACGGACGGAACCAGCTGCCGCTGAAAAAACTCCTCCACATCCCGGATATTCTCCCGGTCATCTCCATGCATGTCGATATGAAAAGTCCCGGAAGCCGGCCCGGTCACTCCGGCGACACGGCGGGAAGTTGCCAGAACGCGCAGCCAGTCCGGGAGACGGTCGGCATATTGCACCAGAACCTCCGTCACCACATTCTTCTCCGCAGTGCCGCATTCGTCCAGGCCGTCGATCACGATGCACTGTGCCCCCCTGCCCCCGTCGATCAGGATACTGCTGAAAGGATTCGCGATGAGCAGATCAAACTGCTCGGAGGCGTTCATGGAAGAAAGCAGAGAAGACTCCTCCAGCAGGTCACACAGCAGAAGGCGGTAATCCGGAAAACGACAGGCAAGCAGGTAAGCCAGTGTCTGGATAACTGCCCGCGGATCATTGAAACCGGGCCTGGAAAACTCGCAGAAGACAGCGGCCGCCCCGTATACAAAATAGTGTGTATAATATGCGGTAAATGCGCTCTTGCCGATTCCGGGATCGCCGTACAAAATGCACATCCTTGCCCCCTGCGGGTCCATTCTCCATGCATTGATCTTTTCCACCAGCCAGGTTCTTCCATAAAAAGGCTGTCGAAGGAGAGCGCTCTGCCTGGAAGTGTCGTACCGGAGATCCGGCAGTGCCCGCCGGATCCTTTCGATTTCCCCCGCGAACCGGACATTCTCAGGACTTTCAATGGCGGAGATCAGCAGAATCATCTTCTCATCAAACCAGGCCTGATCCTCTTTCTTCTGTTTCCAGTCGCTCATATCAAGCCACTGACGATCCGACAAGGTTGCGGGCGGCTCCACCCTTCCTTCGGGCTCCAGAAGAATTGTCCTGATATTACCGCCCCTGATCCCGATCGCGATGCGCATTTCGTCAAGGCAGACGCCCGGGTCCCGCACAGAATGGCGGGAAAGCATCGACAGAACACTCTGGCTCTGCCGGATCCCTTCGGTAATCGACCTTCTCCAGTCATCGCCGGTCTTAATGTCGTCCAGATCAAACCAGACTTCGTGCCCCCGCATACATAAAACATTCCTGATCCGCATACATATTTCCGCATCCGGATGACCATAGGAGATAAAAATCCTGAGAGGTCTGTCGGTTTTTGTTTTAAGCAGATCGGATTTTTTGACCATGGTTGTACTCCTTGCTGAAGCGCGCAGGCGCGAAGGTGCTGGCAGAGGGCAATGAAAAACCTGCGTGGAAAAACCTTGCTGAAGCGCGCAGGCGCGTGAGCGCAAAGGCGGTGCCGCGTCGAATCACTGTTTTTATGCCTCAGCCAGTTTCTGACACGCTTTTATGTTCCTGAGGAGTTTGAGTTCAGCATCCCTGTCCAACGCCAGCCTCCCCGCGCGATACTGCCGGTATTTGAAAAAAGCATTCGCCAGGAACAGGACCTTCATCATCCGGCAGTGCTCCTCTCCGACATGATAGACATTATCATAGAGGTTGAAATTGATCCCGTAACAGGTGGGACAGTTCCCGCTGACCGGACATTCTCTGCATTTTTCATCCAGATCCGCTTTCTTCAGAGGGCAGGAAAAATCCAGGCGCGCGGCCTGCTCCGCCTTCTTTTTTCCGATACAGAGGGGGGCAAACGCATGGCAGGGATAGCAGAGACCGTCACAGTCGTAGGACTTCATCATCGGCCCGACACCGCAGAATCTCTTTGGAGTCTCCGCATACGGATTCAGGTCCTGAATCGCCTGATCCAGAAGAGTGGCAGGTTCCAGCTCCGGATGCTCCATGTAATAATCGATCAGCACTCCCAATTGTTCCGCCAGGATATCCGGACTGTCCTCATTCCATGTGACCCCGTAACCCGGATTGGACGACACCCGGAATCCCGCCTCATGCAGGCAGATCACGCCTTCGGCCAGATCCGGCAGGGTCTTCTCTGTGACAGTCATTTTGGCAAACGGGTATTCCCTCCGGAAAAAATCAATATCGATCTGATCATAAGAGCCGCATCTGTTCGCGTTGTGCATCCGCCTGTTTCCGTCGAGGCTCAGATAGACCTCCATGCTCTCCTGATTCTCATGGAGCCACTGCGCGGCCTCCCCGTGGACCAGCGTCCCGTTGGTTGTCGTGAAGCCGAACCAGCCTTTTTTCCATGTATTCTCTTTCAAATGCGAATGAATCTTCCGCATCGTATCAAATGCCAGAAAGGGTTCCCCTCCGAAGTAATAGACGCATACGAAGTCAGAGCCGTCTTCCACGGACATTTCGTGATCCACGATCCGCAGAGCGAGATCCGTATCCATGACCTTGTTTTCCTTGTTGTGCTCATAACAGTATACACAGGACAAATTGCAGCTGTTTGTCAGTGTCAGAATTACAATTTTTGTATTCGGCTTATTCATAAACCGGTCC
>JAUNJS010000330.1 GCA_030533125.1 Eubacteriales bacterium
ATACACATAGATTGCACGTATACCGCGCGAAGAAAAAAGACGCCATACAGGCGTCTTTTTTTCGCAGAGAGGATTCGGACGATCTCGTGAACACATGAAGACTGCCGCGTGAAAAGAGGTTCCTTCCGGGGCACCTTCTTCTGTCAGAAATTTGCAGGAAGTCCGTTCTTATCCGGCACGGTTTTTTATCCCTTCACGGCTCCTGCCGTCAGTCCGGCGACGATGCTCTTCGCCATGAACAGGTATACCACGATGACCGGGAGGATCGCCATGAAGATGAACATATACACCTGTGCCATATCAAACTTCAGAAAGTCGGCCGAGCGCAGGGTGGCGATCAGGATCGGCAGCGTCTTTTTGCTGTCGGACTTCAGTACCAGGGCCGGAATAAAGTAATTGTTCCAGCTTGTGACGAATGAAAAGATCGCCTGGACGGCAATCGCCGGTTTCATCATCGGCAGCACGATTCTGTTGAAAATCATCAGCTCGCTCGCGCCGTCAATGCGCGCCGACTCCACAAGCTGCATCGGCAGGTTCGCCTCCATATATTGTTTCAGATAGAAGAACACAGCCGGGGCCGCGATCGAGGGAACAATCAGCGGGATGAACGAGTCTGTCAGGTGAATTTTCCGCAGCAGACTGAGAAAACCAAGCGCCGTGACCTGCGTCGGGATCATCATGATCGCGAGAATGAACGTGAACGCGGCTTTTTTCAGCCGGAAGGTGTACGCATGGAGGGCATAGGCTGTCATCGTCGAAAAATACGTCGTCAGGGCCGCTGTACAGAACGCCACGAAAAAGCTGTTCAGCAGTCCCCTGAGAATGGGAAGATTGCTGTTGTGAAACAGATTGTACAGGTTCTTTCCCGCGTAATGACTCGGAATCAGAGTAAAACCCTGATTCAGCTCCGCTTTCGACCTGGTCGCGTTGACAAACAGCACATAGAACCAGAACAGGCAGAGGAGGGTGAGAAACACCAGTACAATATAAGCGGTCACAAGTCTTGTATTGATTTTCCGGGTTCTTTCTGTCTTTTCTTTCTCTCTATTCATTGTCATGCCCTCCCCCTGTTTTCGAACGCAGTTCCTCAGGGCCTGTCACTGAATGACCCGGGAATATCCGCATGTCTTTTCCGGGTGCTTTTCGGACAGTTTCTTCACTCCCCTGCCGTGCGCCGCGGCGGCGGCAGCAGGATCTGCTTCGTGTTGTGTGCCGGGTTTGAAGAACCGGCGCGTCAGCGCGGTTTACTGCTTCTGTGTTCTGAAATTAATCCGGAAAACGACGAAACTCAGAATGCCTGTGATGATAAACAGGATGACCGAGAGAGCGCCGCCGAGGCCATAGTTTTTGCTGTACAGATGCTTGTTCAGATACATGATCAGCGTCATCGTCGTTCTTGTCGGCCCGCCCTGTCCGTTCGTCAGGATCTGCGGCACATCGAACATCTGGAGTCCGCCGATCAGCGATGTGATCACCACATACAGAAGGATCGGCCGCAGGATCGGCAGCGTGATCCGGAAAAAGATCTGCCTGGAGGTCGCGCCGTCCACTTTCGCGGCTTCATACAGCGAATGATCGATTCCGAGCATGCCCGCGAGCAGCAGGATCGTGGTGTTCCCGAACCACATCAGGAAATTCATGAACGCGACGAGAGACCGGGCGCTGATGACGTGCGAGAGAAATTTGTACGGTTCCCTGATAAAACCGATCTGCAGCAGCATTGTGTTGATCGGTCCGGTGTCGGCAAACAGGGTGAAGAACAGCATCGCGAACGCGGATGCCATGATCAGATTCGGCATGTAGATGACCGACTGGAAAACCCTTCTGCCTTTCAGGCGCAGGGACGAATCCGAAAACCAGGCCGCAAGGACGAGCGATACCACGATCTGGGGGACAAATCCCATGACCCACATAATCATCGTGTTCTTAAAATACTGCAGAATATCGCCCGACGAAAACAGCGTCTTGAAATTCTCCAGGCCTACAAAAGTCGGGCCGACTTCCGTCAGGCCGTTCTTGAAATAGTGTTCAAAAAAGCTGTTGTAAATCGTCGTCACGAGCGGGATCAGCTGGAAAATGATGAATACTGAAAAAAAGGGGATCAGAAAGTAATATCCCCAGCGATTATAATTCATGACCCTTCCGGTTTTCTTCTCATTCATGGCGCTTCTCCGTTTTGCTGCCTCGTGCTGTCCGCCCCAGCATGATCCGGCAATCTGCTGTGTGCCCCTCCGGTTCCGGAGGGGCACACAGATGTCTGCAGGTTTACTTTGCCTTTACTTTGCCGCTTCCGGTCCGCGCGGACTGTGAACGCGCGCAGAGCCGGCAATATGTCGTCAATATGGTTTCTTTTTTATGTTTATTATAATCCCGGTTACCGGTTCATTCCGCGGAGGAATCCTTTCCGGATCCTGCCGGTTCAACGAATTCTACCCGATCAATACTCGAGCTCGGGATATTTCTCCTTGACGGATTTGTAGAACGCCTCGAGCGCTTCCTCATAGGTCGCGTTGCCTTCGAAGTACTCCTTCATGGCAAGCTGGAAGGACTCGTTGCAGCCCTGGTCATATTCGGAAACGTTGGAGAGGTCGATCTTGTCGGCGCCTTCGCAGAACATCGCCAGAGGATTCTGGCCGCCGAGAGGCTTGAACGCGAAGCTGTCATCGGTTGCCGCAGCTTCCATAGCGGGCTTGTTGTTCACGAAATCATTGTCAACCTTGACGATCTCTGTCAGGACTTCCTCATTGGTTGTCATCTGCCGCATGATCTCGGCAACAGCGGTGGGATTGTCTGTGCCTGCCGCCGCGCAGATCCATGTGCCGCCCCAGTAGAAGCCCTGCGGGCCCACAGTGGCGCCCCAGCCGCCCGCGAAAGTGCGGGATCCGTCATCTTCTTTCTCGCCGTCATCGACATTGCCCATGGAGAAGTTGATCAGCCACGCGGGTCCGAAGTAGCAGAATACATCCGCGTCCTTGGCAAAGCCCTTGGACCAGTCAGGGGACCACAGATCAGCGGTTCCGGTCTCGCCCGCGTCAACCTGCTGCTTGGACATCTCCACCCATGCTTTGATGTTGTCGTCAATATTGATCTTTCCGTCGACGACCCACGGAGAGGAGACGTTGTTGGAGAACGTACGGTAGGAATCGTTGGCCGAAGAGGTGATCCTGTATCCCTTCTCCTTCAGCAATGCCGCTGTCTTGTTGAAGGTATCCCAGTCCGCGACTGCCTTCTGGACTTCATCGGGATCATCGGAACCGAGAACTTCTTTCGCCATGTCTCTGTTATAGATCAGGACGCCCGGGCAGCCCTGCCAGGAAAGGCCCTTCAGGTTGCCTTCTTCATCCGTGACGATGTCCTTTGTGTACTGATACTGGTTGGCCAGCTCATCCTCTGTGATTCCGAGGTCGGAGATCGGGAGGCAGACAGGGGTGTTCACATATTTGAGCGCGTAGTCCGCCTCGACGAGGAACATGTCGACTCTGTCGTCCTCCGCGGCACTTGTGTTTTCCGGAAGGATCGAATCCAGGTTGTTCTGATAGGCATTCTCCGTGGAAGGGGTCATCGTGAAGGTGACTTCCACATCGCCGAGCTTGCCGCCCTTTAACGCGTCGTCCTTATCATAGGCCTCATAGCCCGGCATATGGTCGCGCATTCTTCTCGCGAACTCATCGTTCCAGCACTGGATATTGAGGACCTTTCCTTCGCCTTCCGTCGCTTCGCCGGCCTCACTGACAGCGCTGTCCTCCTTGGCCTCCGCAGCCTCCGAAGCCGCTGCAGGCTCGGAAGCAGCGCCGGAGCTTCCGGCGGATTGCGTTGAGCCGCCGCAGGCGGCGAGGGACGCGGCAATGATGCCCGCCATAACAATACTGATCACTTTCTTTTTCATAACTACTCCTTTCATAACAGATTTACGATATCTTATGACGAAAAAAATAATGAACGTGTTCCGTTCTGCGTTCCTTGTTAATAGTGCTTCCGT
>JAUNJS010000059.1:0-8711 GCA_030533125.1 Eubacteriales bacterium
AGAATGGATCATCCCGTCGAATCCGGCATATTTCGATATTGTCCATGCCTTTGACAACACGGACGAGATCAACTGGAAACAGGGTGCCGGGATTAAAAAGGGCGATACAGTTTTCATGTACGTCGGTGCCCCGGTTTCAGCTGTACTGTATAAATGCAGGGTCACCGGGACAGACATCCCGTATACGGGCCATCATGAAAAGCTGACGATCAGGGCCCTGATGCGGATCCGCCTGCAGAAGCGGTACGACCCGGACAGATTTACATTTGACATCCTGAAATCTAAGTATGGAATCTATGCCGTGCGGGGGCCGCGCGGCATCCCGAACTCCCTGAGCGAAGCCCTGAAAAAGTAAAGTGAAACCAGTGATCAGAGAATCGTCAGGCATAAAGACCCGGCACTGTTTTGCTTATGGCATTATGCCGGAAATGATTGAAGATGAAAGAAACAGATTGGGACAAACTGCTTCGGGTCAGGACGACCGGGAGGGACGACTCACATGCGGATCAACACTGCTACCCATATGAGCCAACGCCATATTCCGTGCTTGAGAGGCTTGCAGGAAGCGGGATGATCACCAGAAAAAACGTCCTGGTGGACCTTGGATGCGGAAAGGGACGAGCGGATTTCTTCCTGGCATGGCAAACAGGATGCCGTTGTATTGGCGTGGAATACGACGAAAGGATCTTCCGCGCCGCCATGGAAAACCATCGGAGCTGCGTTTCCGCGTCGAAAGTAACATTCAAGAATCTGCGCGCCGAAGCATACCCCATCCCCGGGGAAGCGGACCGGTTCTATTTTTTTAATCCTTTTTCCGTCCGGATCCTCGAAAACGTGCTTGGCAGAATCCTGGCTTCCTGGTATGAGACGCCAAGGGAAATACTCCTTTTTTTTCTACTATCCATCCGATGAGTACGTCGCCTTTCTGATGGCAGATGATGCACTGGAATTCCTGGACGAGATCAGCTGTGCAGATTTTTTCGGCGGAGATGACAGCCGGGAGACGATCCTTGTCTTCAGGATGGATGCCCCATGGGAAGAATAGCGGAAATACGGCAGGATATGCGTTATGGAACATATCTACCTTTATCATGATGAATTGCCTGATTTCAACCGGGAATGCCTGCAGGCGACTTCCACTTTTTGAAAAATAAGTGATAAGACAAATCGGGATTTAGGGAAACATATATGGCAAATTCATTTGATAAAGTCAAAGCCGCCGACAATCCGGCACAGATATTGGGAGAATTGGAATGAGGATTATCATCTCTCCTGCGAAGCAGATGCGGGCGGACACAGATTCATTTACCTGCAGCACAATTCCGGTTTTTATGGAGAAAACGGAAGTCCTGATGCACTGGATTCAGGGCCTGTCCTATGAGGCGCAGAAAAAGCTCTGGGCTTGTAATGACAGTAGAGTTATTATCAATCTGGCGTCGAAAGATTATTCCAGGTGTATTGAGAAATATCTGCAGCCGGATGATCGATACATCACCTGCATTTTTGGTGAGATGAAAGGCGAAAAGATTGTCCAGAAGGGCGTCTATGCCAAGATGGCCAGAGGCGAGATGGTGAGGTATATGGCAGCAAATGCTGTCATGGAGCCGGAACAGATCAAGACGTTTGACTGGAGCGGATATTGCTTCCGGGGAGAGCTGTCTACGGACAAAGAATATGTCTTTATCCGGAAGGAGATACCCGGGAAACCGGGAAAACATCCGGAACATGCTGGAGCGAAACAGGGAGCTGCTAAAAAGAATTGGTTTGCAGAACAATGATGTTATTACTGGTGAAAAGGGGAAAAACATGAGGAAGATATTGATCGTCATCGACATGCAGAATGATTTTATCGATGCCGCGCTGGGGACAAAGGAAGCGGAGGCCATTGTAGACGCCGTAAAAGAAAAGATCCGCTCCTATCCTGCGGAGAATGTAGTCGCAACCATGGACACCCACGGCGAGAACTATATGGAGACACAGGAAGGGAAAAACCTGCCGGTACCGCACTGCCTCAAAGGTTCCGCCGGCTGGCAGATCCGTCCGGATATCGCCGGGCTCCTCACAGGAGCGAAGATCTATGAGAAGCCGACATTCGGAAGTACCGCACTGGCGGCGGACCTGAAATCCATTGCGGAGAAGGAAGAGATCGAACTGGAGCTGATCGGGCTCTGCACCGACATCTGCGTGGTTTCCAACGCCCTGCTGCTGAAAGCAGCTATGCCGGAGGTGAAGATCTCCGTGGATGCAGCCTGCTGTGCCGGAGTGACCCCCGAAAAGCATCTTGCAGCGCTGGAAACTATGAAGTCCTGCCAGATCCAGATTGAGAACGGGTGACGGCTTCGCGGTATTTCGCATATTGAAACCGGAGTACGGGATCTGCACAATGAGGGTAGAGCCATTACTTTTTCATGACCATTGATCCGACATCTGTCAACAGACTCGAATTTTTTGAAGCAGTGTCACAATGGTTTGCAAGTGTTACGCCGTATTCTGATTTTACAGATATATCAGAAGCAGATTTTTATTTGATTGCACCTCTTACAGAATTTGCCGGGATGTTAAAGGACGATCCGTCACTCAAATCCAAACGGGCTTTGCTTATGGCGGGAGATGCAGAAGGTCCTGATGGTGCCGGTGAAGACTGGAATGCGGTTATGGACATAGATGCTTACCGGTATGTGACCGAAAATATGATTGACCTGATACAAATGACCCGCCCTGTGTGCGAGGCTGAATTTGAGAAAAACGGTTATCCTTTTAATGCGCAATTTCTTGAAGAATATGCGGCGCGGATGAGTTCTATAGATGAGAATGTCTGCTGCTATGACTTACAGGCAGCAGCTTTATTGTTTAAGTGACCTCAGTTGAGCTTAGACTTTCCCTGAAACAACGGTAGATCATATTCAGGAGCGCAATGATGAATGACAACACGACGCCGATGGCGGCAGCAGAATACGACAGAAAGATAAACAACACAATTCCTTATTATAACGAATTCTATACGCAGACGCTCGATGTGATCGCACAATGCGGCTATTCCGAGCTGGACTGGCTGGATCTGGGCTGCGGTACAGGAACGCTGGAGGAAAAGGCACTCCGCGTATTTCCATCGGCCCGTTTTGTCGCAGTCGATCCTTCGGAAAAAATGCTGGAGCAGGCAGGGAATAAACTGTCTGGTTACAATATCGAGTTTGTGACTGGGAAGTCCTCAGAGATCAATTATACGAACAGGTTTGACGTGGTAACCGCGATACAGTCCCACCACTATATGCATGAGGAGGAACGGCAGAGATCGATCACAAGAGTATATGACGCCTTGCGGGACGGGGGTATTTTTATATGCTTCGAGAATGTGGTCCCTGAGAGCGAGACTGTAAAAAAACAGGAGCTGCTCCGGTGGGGCCGCTATCAGCAAAGGCATGGAAAGACAGAAGCGGAAGCATTGGAACATAATGCAAGGTGCGGCACCGGCTATTTCCCGATTACAGTCCCTCAGCACATCCAATTGCTGAAAAGCGTCGGTTTCACAGATGTTCATGTCTTTTGGCTCAGCTATATGCAGATGGGGATTTATGCTTTCCGAAAATGATCAAAGTGCGGGAAGCGGAGTATCAAAACTGTAAATGACCCGGATAGAAAAATCAGCCGGGGCTTCAGAAGATTCTGCGGATGCAGACAACGGGACTGTAATCCGCATTGGAAATAATTGTATCATCTTTAGAATTTGCCGCGTGTACGATCTTGCCGTCACCGATATAAATGGCAACATGCCCTTCATAGAACACCAAGTCTCCGGGCAGTGCCTCATCGAGGGAGGCCACGGGATAGCCCTGCTCCCGCTGGGACAGGTCATAGTGATACAGATCCACGCCAAACTGCTCATAGATGGCGCGGGTAAAACCGGAGCAGTCGGCACCGCTGGTAAGGCTTTCGCTGCCCCAGACATAGGGCAGACCGACGTACTGCACAGCCAGATCCGCTACCGCCTGACCGGCAGACCGGGCCCGGGAATCAAATTCGTCCGCGCTCTGTACTTCCTCCCCACTGTCGGACCAGGGAGTCCAGTCAACCCAGCTGCCGTACCGGTCATAGTATCCGCCCGCATAACTGGTGACATCATAAGCGATCCAGTTGCCATAGTCGTCGTAATAACCCGGTGTGGAACTGCCGGAAGCATCTGCGCTGTCGCCGTAACGGCTGTAAGAATCGCTGCTGTCCGAACTGCCTGCAGAACTATAATCCTGAGAAATATTCTCTGCGGGAAAAAAACCAGAGGAATCAGGAGAATTATAATATGAGGAAAGATACTCCGCACACACATAGCCGGTGAAACCATCGTAATTCACAAGGATCCAGCCGGATCCATCGTCGGAGACGACACAGACGCTGCTGCCGCAGGGAATCCCTGTAAGGATATCCCCGTACGGAGCGCTGCGCAGGTTGAGTCCGTCACTGCATGCAACTGTGAGCGTTTCACCCGGCTGAGCAGCGAAGGCGGATACTGAGAAAAAAAAGATCATGGCAGCTGTCAGACTGCCGGCGATAAGAAACCGGATCGTGTTATTTCTCATAAAAGAGCTCCTTCCTCCCCGGACGCACACAGAGTGCGCAAAACCGGGGATCTTCCTGCTGTCCGCCGACGTATCTTTGTCATTTTAACAGTAATATCCAAAATATTCTATAGCGCAGAATGTATTATAACACAGAAAACCGGGTTTTTATGCAGACAGCCCGGTGTTATCCGGCGGCTGACCGGGGCCGGAGCCCGGGGATGAAGATGGAAGGACAATCTCAGGGATCCGGTTCCGGCCGCTTTCGGATGATGCCGCACATGTAATATCAAAACAATACCAGCTGCACAAATGAGAGGAGTGGGTCAAATGGGAAGACGTGAAATGAATGCAAAAGTCTTTCAGGATACAACAGCTTTTATTACCGGATCAGAGCGGCTGACGACTGCGGTCGAAAGGTCAAGGAGAAACCAGAAGTTGATCCCGGAAAAGGATAAGATCGCAGATTGCAGGTTGGATTATAGCGAAGACGCAGGAATAATAGTCTCCGGAAAGCGTACTCTGGAAGCGGCAAGCGCATATGCGGATAAAAAAGTGTGCATATTGAATTTCGCTTCAGCTACAAATCCCGGAGGCGGCGTTGTCCATGGGTCATCGGCCCAGGAAGAGAGCCTGTGCCGCTGCAGCATTCTCTACTATTGCCTGAATACACCAGAGATGATGGAGGGTTTTTATCTGCCGCACAGAAGGGCGGATAATCCTCTGTATAATGATGATCTCATCTACACTCCGGATGTGGTTGTGATAAAGACAGATACATCTGAACCTGTCCGGATGAGGGAGAATGACTGGTATAAGGTCAACGTGATTACCTGTGCAGCGCCAAACCTGCGGAAACGGCCAAGTAATCGTATGAATCCGAATGCCGGAAGCAAAGCTGCCCGGATTACCGGACAGGATCTGCGCATGCTTCTGGAATCGCGGATTCGAAAGATCTTTCAGGTTGCTGCTGCAGAGGGAAATGAGGTTCTGATTCTGGGAGCATTCGGGTGCGGAGCATTTCAAAATCCTCCTGATCTCGTAGCAGATGTGTTTCATGATGTCACACTGCAATACCGCAGGAAGTTTGAGACGATCGAATATGCCGTATTCCATACAGGCAGGAAAACAGAGAACTATAGAGCGTTTCAAAATGCCTTCCGGGAAGAAACGCTCTCCTGAAAATATATATGATACTTTCAAGATCATTATTATCTGTACAAAACAGATAATGTGCCGGTAAAAAAACAGGCTTCTATATGATATTATGTTTGGAGATGAACGCGTCAGTCATATAGGACCGGAGGATGCAGAAAATAATGGATTCCAGACTGTTTGTGTCAGCAATCATAAAATACCTGAGCGGCCTGCTTCTGACAGGTTTGCTGCTCTTCCTTCCTGCCGGCACACTCAAATACCGGCAGGCATGGCTTCTGATCGGCATTCTGTTCATCCCGATGTTGATCGCAGGGCTGATCATGATGAAACAGGCCCCTGAACTGCTGCGGAAAAGGCTGAATGCCCGGGAGGAACAGCGGACACAGAAAACAGTGATCCTCTTCAGTGGAGTAATGTTTCTGGCGGCTTTTGCTGCGGCAGGGCTGAACTATCGGTTTTCCTGGATCACACTTCCTGCTCAGGTATCTTACATCGCCGCCGCTGTCTTCCTGCTTGCCTATGCACTGTATGCGGAAGTGATGCGCGAGAATGCCTGGCTTTCCCGGACAATAGAAGTTCAGGAGAATCAGGAAGTTGTTGACAGCGGACTGTACGGGATCGTGCGCCATCCGATGTACATGAGCACTTTGCTCTTGTTTCTGTCCATGCCGCTGGTCCTGGGATCTGTTATTTCTTTTCTGATCATGCTGGCTTATATCCCGATCATCGCAAAACGCATCCGCAATGAAGAACAGGTACTGGAAGAAGGACTGCAGGGATATACAGAATATAAAGAGCGGGTCAGATATAAGGTAATCCCTTATATCTGGTAATGGAACCTGCCGCGCCGGCGGTGCTTATGGCCGCAAAGGCGGACAGGACAGTTCGCGCCGGACCGGCCGGGAAAGATCCGGGGTATGCCGCACTGTTTTGACAAAAGAGGTGAAAACCGGGGAGAAAAGCGCTAAAGCAGGAAAGTCAAACCCGGTACGGCCGCCATGAAACCGCAAGGGAAAGGAGTATTCAAAAATGGCAAAAAACGAAAGATTCCAAAAGGTGTATTCACAGGGGACGCTTACCGTTACCCAGATTTGGGTCGACAAGGTTACCGGTGTAAATTATCTATACCATATGGACGGCTATTCCGGCGGATTAACTCCATTGTTGGACAGAGAAGGCAGGCCGGTTATATCCCATGTTGTCAATGGCGGCACAGAAAATGAATGATGGAGGAATAAAAAATCATGAAAATCGGAATCATTGGTACCGGATTTATCATCAGAGAGGCATTGACTGCCATGTCGGAGGTCCCGGAAATAGAGTTGGCTGCTATTCTGGCCCGTCCTCACAGCATTGAGAAAGGACGTGCTTTTGCCGGAGAATTCGGCATTCATAAAGTGTATACCGATTATGACAAGCTGTTGGCTGATCCGGAGATTGATACGGTTTATATCGGAATCATTAACTCGGTCCATTACCGGTACGGAAAGAAAGCTCTTCTGGCAGACAAAAATGTTATTATGGAGAAGCCGTTCACAGGGTACGCCTCGCAGGCACAGGAACTGGCTGATCTCGCACGCGGAAATAACAGGTTTCTTTTTGAAGCAGTCACCTGCAGGAATTGTCAGGTGTTTGACCGGATGCGGGAGAGCCTTCCCCTGATTGGAAACATCCGTCTGGTTCAGGCCAATTACAGCCAGTTTTCCAGCCGTTATGCGCGGTATCTGAAACACGATGTGGCACCGGTTTTCGACCTCGCTGCCTGTGGCGGGGCACTGTACGATCTGAATATCTACAATTTCAGCATGGCTGTTGCTCTTCTGGGAGAACCGGAGGATGTGCGGTATCTGCCCAATCTGGGCTGGAACGGGGTCGACACCTCCGGCATTGCCACATTGAAATACAGGGACTTCGTCTGTGTTCTCACCGCGGCAAAAGACTCGGACAGTCCTTCCCATTTTACGATCCAGGGCGAGAACGGCTGGATTCAGATCCCGGATAAACCTAATGAGCGCGAACGTCTGCTGATCTGCATAAAAGGCAGGGAGCCGGAAGAGTTTGTTCCGGCTCCGGAAAAAAACCGTCTTGTGCAGGAGTTCCGTATCTTTTCCAGGGCGATCATGCAAAATGACCGTGCCTTCATGGAAAGAGAACTGGATATATCTCTCGCTGTCATGCGCACCGTTGAGCGCGCCCGTGTCGACGCGGGAATTCAGTTTCCGGCAGAGTCCTGATCTGTTTTATTGAACTCCGCGGCAGCAGTCCGGCCCTGCACGCGGCAGGAGGCGGAGGCGCCGCCTGCCGCATGCTGCTGACCGTCGCCGTCTGGCAGGCCATTGTGAATAACCGCGGGACCTTCGCGGAGCCTTGATCGCAGCCGCCTGCCGCATCCTGCTGACCGTCGCCGTCTGGCAGGCCATTGTGAATAACCGCGGGACCTTCGCGGAGCCTTGATCGCCGCTGCCTACTGAATGCTGCTGACCATCGCCGTCAGCCTCTCGGCATTCAGTCCGAAATCTTCGTCTCCGCCAAGGCCCTCGGCAACAATGCTGAAGTACATATCGTCCACTGCCCAGATGCTCTTTGTCGCATCGCCTTCCCTGTTGCCAAAGCAGGTCACCTCAATCCCGTTGACCTCCTGTGTCCAGGTATTGGCATACTCTGTGTAGTCTCCGGAAATATCGCCTTCTTCCGCATAGGTGCCCTTGCGTATTGTCAGGGCGCTTGCAGGGTATTCCAGACGGGCTTCCGCAATGCCGTCCATGCAGCGGTATGTCCTTCCAAAATCCTTTCCAAGATCAATGCCGGGATCCTCAGCGATCACAAAACTGTCGATCCCGGCTCCTTTTGCCGCCTCTTCAGAGCTCTCCACGTCGCTCCAGGGATTGGCGATGCCTGTGTACTCTTCAGATGCGGCACTTGCTGCGTCTGCAGTGCTGTCGGTTTCGGCTGCGGCAGTCTCCGCCTCCGCGGCGTTCTCTGCCTCTGCCGCCGCACTCTCCG
>JAUNJS010000059.1:8721-11942 GCA_030533125.1 Eubacteriales bacterium
TCTTCCTTCTGCGCACTCTCTTCTGCTGCAGCGGGCTCTTCCTTCTGCGCTGCCGATCCGCCGGAACCACATCCTGCGAGCACTGTCGCAAGCATAACTGCAACAAGAAGCACAGCTAAATAGAATCTCTTTTTCATTTTTTCCTCCTTGTTTTTCACGGTTTACAACAACCTTCGAAGACAATGGTCCGTAAAAAAGTACCATGTCTTTATTGACTGATATATCACATTGCAGGAAAGACTACAATGGCGTCAGCCCGATTAACATCAAATGTTCATAGTTTGGAATATGCTCTTGTTTCACACTCCGGTTTCACGTTTCGGTGACCGGCAGAAAAACGGCCGCGCACCGGACACCGCCCTCCGCAGAAACCGTCTCCGCTGTATTAATCTGCTGACAATTCAGATTGAAGATGTGATATGATGCAATTGGCAGCAGGACAGCCTGCGGGCCATCGCTGTCCCCGAATGCCGTGCCTGCAGGATACGAAGGCAATCGTCCGGGACACCGGCAGGAAAACTATAGTGACATTTTGCAGACAATATAATATGATTCGATTCGATCATGCTGCACAGACCTGACAGACTGTGGAATCATGATGAGACAGGCCCGGCCGAAATTATGCGCCGACCGGAACGGCCCGGAACAGAGCCCTGTCAAATTGGATCAGTTTTAGAAACGGTCAGGCTTTTACAAATGATTTCCTGCGAAAAACGGCGAAATTACGCGGGCGCAGGTTCTGCTTTATGCGGGTTAGGAAAAAATATGACATTCGAACAAAAACGGAAAAAGCCGTTGTCGTCTGTGCTTTTGATAATACTGACAGCGGTTATCCTTTTGTTTCCTCTGACAGCGGCACATGCTGAAGACGGCCGTGCCGGGGCTGCAGAGGACGATCAGATGCGCGGGATCTGGCTCTCCTTCAAGGACTATGCCGAACTCGGCCTGTCCGTCTCCATCGAAGAGGACGCATACCGGGAAAACGTGGACAGGTTTCTTGATGAAGCATCGAAATACAGCATCAACACAGTGTTCCTGCATGTCAGGGCGTTTAACGACGCCTTCTGGCGGAGCCGTTCGTTCAATGCGTCAAAGTACATCGGGGGAGACGAGATTCTGACCGCATGGGAAGCCTATGACAGATACGACCCGCTCGGGGTGTTTCTGGAGGAAGCGCACAGGTACGGCGTGGAGGTTCATGCCTGGCTGAACCCCTACCGCGTCAGCGAGGACTACTATTATGACCCCGCGGACGAAGACAGCACCGAAATCATCCTCATGGCGGTCAGAGAACTGCTGGAATTCCGGAGCAGCGGGGAAAAGATCGACGGAATACATCTGGACGATTATTTTTATAACGCCCCTGTTGGGTACTATAAACCCAGGACTCCCTACGACAGATACGCGATCGTCTCTTCAGAAAATGAAAGACCTTCGAGCGGCCGGTACCTGGTAGTGACGCCGGACGAAAAGCGGGAGAATATCAACAGGATGGTGCGGAAGGTCTACCAGCTCGTCTCCCACGCAGACCGAACCTTCGGAATCAGCCCTCCCGGGAACTACGACAATGCCATGAACAGCGGCGCGGACATCGACACCTGGCTCTCGGAAGAAGGGTACGTCGACTATGTCATGCCCCAGATCTACTGGACCAACCAGTGGGGCGGCGGCACCACGATGTTTTCGGACAGGCTGGATCTTTTTCTGGAAAAAAGAAATAACCGCGCAAAGTTTTATGTCGGGCTCGCGCTGTACAAAACAGGCACATATGATGCCGGGGATCCCGGCTGGTCCCGGAAAGACACGAACCTCATAGAGCAGATCAATGAACTCGAGGACAAAGGCGCGGACGGCTATGTGTTCTTTTCCGCGCAGCATCTTTTCAAAGATTTCGCCGCAGGCGAACTGTCCCGGCTCACAAAATAAGAATAGCCGCAGAATAATCAGATAGGGTGCGCGCGGGAAAGAACAACTGACAGAATTACTGCAAAATAATGGAAAGTATTACAGTCCGGGCAAAACAGCACAAGAGCTTCCGACGGAATTACAGCCAAATAATGGAAAGTATTACAGAAGAAATAACAAGAAACAACAGACAAGATAACAGACAGAAGGAGAATAAAAGCCGTGATCCTGTTTCTGACAAGCAGTCCCATAGGAATATACCGGAGCCGGGAACCGCTCGACTACAGCGGATTCAATCCTACCAACGGGATGGTGGAGGAACTCAAATGTTCCTGGACAGATGGCTCGAGGTGCCTGCTGGTCTCCGCATTTCCGGACGAATACTCTGTGAATGACAGTATGCGGCAGGAATATGAGGAAATCCTGCGGGATACCGGTCTGTCCTTTTCCTTCATGGACATCTGTGATTCCCGGAACGGCAGGGAAAAGGCGGATAAGCTGTGCGGCTACGATTTCGTCATCCTGGGAGGCGGGCATGTACCTACGGAAAATGCCTTTTTCACAGAAACAGGCCTCGCGGAAAGATTCAGGGATTACGAGGGTATCGTGATGGGAATCAGCGCGGGCAGCATGAACTGCGCACGCATTGTCTATGCCCAGCCCGAGCTTCCGGGGGAAGCCCTTGACCCTTCCTACCGCCGGTTTATCCCCGGACTCGGACTGACAGAATACAATCTCCTGCCCCACTACAATGCAGTCAGGAACGATTACGTGGACGGTCTGCGGCTGATGGAAGACATCACCTTCCCTGACAGCATCGGCCGGACATTTTACGCGATCACTGACGGCTCCTATCTGTTCCAGAAAGACGGCCGCGCCGAGATCCGCGGGGAAGCATACAGGATCCGGGACGGAAGGATCGAGCAGATCAGCCGGAACGGAGAGATCTTCCTTATAGATCAGCCGTAAAAAACTGATCTTTCTGCCGTAACAGAAAGATCAATCTTATAAATTGACAATGGGGCGGATTATATTTCATATTGATAAAACATACTAACCTTGTTGGAGCCTCTTCGCTTTGCGTTGAGAACCAGATCATCAATTCCCGGCCGCCTATGTGGCGCATTCGCCTGAGTGGAGCATTTCCACACAGGCTTTTTTGTCCCGTTCCCACCCCTGCGGTGGGAACGGATCGGCAGAACAGTTGGTATAATAAAAAATCTGTAATGGATGTTTTCTATGTGAGGAGGTGTTTTATGTTCGTCAACGCCGTGTATTACGATGCGGACGGAAACACGATCGGGATTTCCGGCACC
>JAUNJS010000331.1 GCA_030533125.1 Eubacteriales bacterium
TGCCTCCTGGCCCTTGTCATCACAACCGGGCTCATCCGGTGTCTTTATACACTTGGTGTCAACTGCAAAAAGCCTTATTTTTCAAGGAAAAGCTGCTTGAAAAAGTGAGGATGAAAAAGGCAGGTTTTTCAACCTGCCCCAGGATATTTAAGCCTGTATTCAAGATATTTAAGCCTGTATTTATCTTATACTTCGCAGCCTAAAAGCTGCAATATTTATACATAAAACTCCTCATTCACTCAAGATGTCTTACCATTCTTTATCATCATATGGAGTAGACTCAAAACCTCTTTCTTTAAGTCTATTAACCATATTATCCAATGCACCTTTCCACATTTTCTTAAACCAAACAGTCTGACCAAACCACCTGACTATAACAGGGCTCATAGCATAATATATGCGAATAAAACCCCTTCCATACCATGTTTCCGCAAGCTCATAGTCACGGTATCTTCTAAGTGTCCACACTTCAGGGCAATCATAAGAACCATATACTGCAGTAGCCACATAACAGCCTGCCGCCTGGGGTCTACTATATTCAAATTCAGGCTCAATTTTTTTGATTTTTGCAACGATGGAATCCACTGTTGTAGAATCAAGATTTTCCCAGAAAGATTGACCCGACTTGTACGCATGTAATGCATGATCATCCAGTCCAACATTTGCCAAATTATCACCCATTACCACATTAAGTGTCACGAGAGCTTTTCCATTATAATTGTTAAATTTCATAGCATATTCTGGCGTACTGCTATAAACTGATTCTACATGACTATTTATATTACTTAATATAAAGATATAAAACTCACGATAACGAATGTCTATTTCTATAAAAGCAGCCTTCTGTTTAACCGGATCAGAAACATTCTTCTGAATCATAGAAAAAACATTCCCCAAACAATTTGCAAGACGAATACATGCATTTTTCATTTGAGCAAGAGTAATATTCATGCAGCCGCAGTAAACCTTATAGAATTGTGCTTCCCAACTATTCGGATCCTCTATGGCAATTTCGTTATAGTATTTCTCAGCATTAGCTGAATCTCCAGTCCCCCTGGCTCTACGTGCTAATGTATACAGATTTTGAAGTCGATCACCACTATCTACTTTTACAGTACCATATACTTCTACCGGCCCTTCTATCATTAGTTTTTTAGCTTCTTCTACCGAATATTTTGTTCCGCATGAATGACAAACATACAACCCATCCTCTTTAATAACATCAGGACTTCCACACATTTCACACTTTATTGCTTTCATAAAACCTCCTAATATTTCAATGAATTATTCCGAGTAATCATTAAAACTTGGTTCCCTCCATTTCCTTTTCACGACCTGTTTGCGGATCATAAGCTGAGACCCCCTGCCGCCCTCTGCCCTCCCCGGGACCGTCGTATCCCGCCGGGCAATCTGTTCAGGCGAAAGAATTCCTTGCTACGGCCCTGCGATAAAGAAAAATGCCCGCAGAGAAACCCTCTGTGAGCATTCTATCCTTTCCTTCATATTCTTTGGTGGGCTCAGAGCCCACTGTCCGCGTTTTTTCTCCGTCGAACAAGCTTTGTTTTTTTAATTCTGAATCATTTCCCGGTCAGTCTTTCAGGAACTCCATTGACGGCACGCCGGTCCAGGTTCCGATCTTCTTTCCGTCGTCCGAATAAACATTGAGGGTGTATTCTCTCTCAAAGATACTGTAGTCTAAGGTGTCGACATAGTAGTTCGCGTCCACTTGACCTCCCCGGGAGCAGGTCTCCGAAGATTTCCAGGAAATCTGCTCCCCGGTTACATTGTCAGTAATATCTATCCGGATGTGTGTGGACGCTTCCGGCTGCCCACCGTACAGTTTTACGCGCATATGGGATGCCTGCTGAGAACCAACCAGCATCCCCATTCCGTTTTCAATTTCCGTGTGCCACTGATATATTGTGTCCCGCACAGCTTCCGCGCCGGGATATCCGGCGGACAAAAGGTCTTCGATCCATATATACGCGTCGTCATCGGGTTTCCCGGAAACAGAATCACAGTGCCTGTACTTTGCTTCAAGGAGCTTCGTGTCCGCGTCCTCGTACCCGGGGCAGAGTTCATAGGCTTTGATCGCCTTCCTGTAGTCCTGTTTTTCCATATGCTGTCCGGCGATCAGATACTGACACTGCGCAGCGCGCACAGGGGCATCACTGTACTCTTTGAGCTGCAGGAAGATTTCATATGCCTCTGCGTAGTTTTCTTCCTCGAACAGGCTCTGCGCTTTCCGATAGGTATTTGCAGAGATCCGTTCTTCGAGATCAATCTGTGCAGTCTGCTCTGTATTCTGATATTCCTGCAGCAGAATATAGGTCTTTTCCGCCGCGTCAAATTCTCCGGATTCACTGTCCGTGTCAGCCCGGTCCAGGACTGTGCGGAACAGTCTGTCATGGGCGTCCCGGGCTTCTTCGGACCGGCTCTCTTCACAGTTCGAAATAATCAGTTCGTACAGTTCCAGAGCTTTTTTCAAATGGTCTTCGGAGCCGCCCTGATTGTACAGTTCTTCCAGGGATATGGCTTTCTCCAGGCACCGCTGCACTGCGTCTGCCCATTTTTCTTCTATATCCATAGTCCCTGCTTCTTTAAGGCGGGACAGTTTTTCAAAAGCCTCCTCAAAAGATTCTTTGTTGAGGAGCCTCTCCGTTTCCGTATACTGACGGATCGCTTCGACAGCCTCCTCGTCCCTGCATCGTTCTGTGAGGACCGAAAAAATACTATACGTTATGCTGTTTGTCGACGAATATCCGGACAGCCGCTTTTCCACCGAATTCCGGAATCTGCGCTGATCCTCCTCACTCATTTTTTCATACGGGAACTGCACAAGAAAGCGTTCAATATCATCTGCGACATCGCCTTTCTCTGTCCCGCCGGACTCTGCCTTCTCCATTTCCATACGAAAAGCCTCCCGGCGCATACCGGGCCTGACACCGACGAACCAGACCGCGAGTGCGGCTCCGGACAGAATTGCCGCGCACAGAAAAAAGACCGCGGCCCGCCCCAGAATACGATGACTCTTTTTTCGCGGATCAAATCCCGGAACGGTTTTTTCCATCCGTGTGTCCAGTGAAGAGCCATGTTCCCGGATGCGGATGATCTGCTCGCGGACCTGCGCCGCGGAGGAATATCTCTTTTTGGGGTCTATATGCGTCGCCCGCACCACAATCCGGGCCGCGTCAATGTTTTCCGGGAGCATCCTCTCGATCAGTTTTCCGAGGGCATAAATATCCGTGCGCACGTCCGAAGCCGCAAAACCATACTGCTCCGGCGCGGCCACGCCGTGCGTACCCATCAGGACCGTATCCTTTTTCTCCCCGCTGACATAGATTTTCGCCGCGTCGTAATCAATGATCTTGACCACGCCGTCCTCCGTCAGCATGACATTGGAAGCTTTCAGGTCACGGTGGATGATCGGCGGATCTGCACCGTGCAGATAGGACAGGCCGTCACACACTTCCGTCAGAATACGGATCCTCTCCTGAAAAGGAAGCGAGATGCTCTCATCATTCAGCAGATCCGCCAGTGTTCTGCCCTGCACGAACTCCTCAATGACAATCAGTGTATCTTCCTCTTCCCGGAAGGATTCGACCCTTGGAACATAGCGGCTCTTGTGATCCTTCAGATATGCAAAAACCTGCATATTGTAGACCGTCAGAACTTTTCTGAAAAACAGCCTTCCAGTCGGAACATCTCTGACAATGGACTTTCCGTCTCCGAGATCCTTTATTTCTTCATATAACGCCTGCTCGCATAGTTTTTCCAGTTCCGTCATAAAACTCTCCACACTGTCTTTCGTCATTGAAAGTCCCGACATTCTTCCGTATATCACCAGGCTGTAAAAAGGCGGTTTCTCCGGACACACCCGTTATGCAGACCGCCGCCGGTTGGCATCCTGTAACACCGCCCGTGTCTACTAATATTTTCCATCATTATGATAAAAGATGTCAATCAAATGGATCATT